>NZ_VIDW01000110.1:0-1542 GCF_006519665.1 Paenibacillus sp. tmac-D7
AGCGGTTTAAACCCGTAACTTTAGAGTCTTACACCCTTATTCACACGATTGCGTAATTTCTCATTGATTTACGTCGTTGTCGCTCGTTGTCGCCCTTGACATGGAGCCTCCAGCGGGCATGATTTTTCGCGATAGGGCGATGCGGATAACACATGCATCGCGAGGCTAACAAGCCTATCATGCCCGCCCCTCCATGTAAAGGGCTTTATCCATCATACCTTAATCACAAGCGGTTTTACGGCTTGCTGATGCATAGCTTGATGAAATTCCTGCGGGGATAGATCATACAAACTTCCATGGATCCGCCGCTGATTATAAAACAAGAGATAGTCAGATACGATACGGTATGCATCCTGATAACTCTCAAATTCATGCCTGGAGAGACACTCTTGTTCTAAAATGGCATGAAATGCTTCGATATGCGCATTTTTATTCGGCGTTTTCGGAGGAATACGTTCATGTTCTACACAATACTCCAGGCATGCTTCTTCAAAAGCATGGCTGATAAATTGCGGGCCGTTATCGGTACGAACCACGGGCAGCTGATCTTTCTCAAAGAGCCGCCGTTTCCATAACGCTCTCTGCAGGATTTGCGCAGCATGCTTCCCTTCACAAGAGAGGCCCATGTGGTAGTCGATAATCGATCGGTCGTAGACGTCAATCAGGCTGAGCAAGAAAAAGAAACGCTGCTCTGCTGCAATATAGCCGTATTTCACGTCCATCTCCCAAAGCTGATTCGAAGCGCAAATCTCACGGTTGTTCGCCAGCTTTCGGGGATATTGGATTCGCTTCCGGCGTTGTGGCTGCAGGATGCCCAGTTCCTGACACAGCCGGTATACTTTTTTCTTGTTAATGATCAGCCCATACTGTCGTTTCAGGCATACGGTTAATTTACGGTAACCGTAAGTCGCTTCTTCCCCGGCAATAAGCTCCATCAGCCATTCCTTGATCTGCTCATCGCTGACGGGACGCCGCTTATGATCCAAGGAAAAGCCGGGAATCGGCCGTCCGCCGTTATACACTCGCTCTTGCTTGAAGTGTTTCTTCCGGTAATAGTACGTCGCTTCACTGACGCCGACGATTCGCAGCACCACTGCAGCTTTATAACCCCGCGCAATCCATTTGTCGGCGATCTCTATTTTGTCCGATAGGCGGGGTTCACCTTTTTTACGAGATCACGAAGAATCGCAATCTCCAAATCCTTCTCGCCCAACAGCTTTTTCAATTTGTCGTTTTCCTGCTCTAACGCTTGAAACTCTTTGGATGATGGAGTGTAGGCTGCAACTTTTTTGGATTCTGGTGATGCGTTTTTCCAGTTTGCATGCTTCGATTGACGAATCCAACGAGCGAGCATTTTCCCGTCTATTCCATGTCGTCTTGCAACTTGACTTGCATTGCCTGCTTCTAAGGCTTCTTGGATGAGCTGTTGTTTAAATTCAATGCTGTAACTCTTGCGCTGCATCTTTGATCCCTCCACTTTTGTTAATTCATATTGTAGTGGATAAGGAGAAAAGACTCAAAGGTAAATATGGGGCTTTAGAG
>NZ_VIDW01000111.1:0-1533 GCF_006519665.1 Paenibacillus sp. tmac-D7
ATTTTTTGAATTACTATGCACCTCGCTTCGCTCAGTGCGGACTGCCGCGCCAAAAGCTTCGCTTTTGGCTTGTCTACGAGTCGTTTCGCTACGCTCATCGACTCGTCTGAGGTTATGCTCGATGTAGTGCATATTTTTTGTACCTCTTCTTTAAGGAAATAAAAAATAAGACTGCATTTTATTGGTGTTTTTTGATGCCATAATGCACTCTATTGCATTATTAATCACAGATTCCAGTCGCTTGGCGGTTGATCTGTCACAGCTTCCTCAGGAAGAGTCTCGAATTTATCTGAGGTCAAATATTGATTGAACAGATCACGCATCCTCTTGCTAGGAATGTAGATGACTATTGGTTTACAGTCCCGAATACTACTACGCCAAACCCACTGAATGAGTTCAGACAATGCCCAAGTGTCTTCATCAACTTTAACATCGTACTGTTGAAAGAATCCCTTTTCAATTGGATTCATGAATCTATTGACCAGATATGCAAGATGGTATTTGTCTTTGTGTAAATTCGTGGCTCGTTCTGTCATTGGAATAAATGCGTTCTTGTAACCCTTTGGCGTGAGCTTCTTCTGAATACTTTCTTTGTTTCCTTTGACAGTAGTCCACAGTGCTGTACTGTTGTTAGCCTTACAGTGATTCGTCAGAAAACTAAAGGTGTTCCGTTTTAGTGTTGTAACTAGGTCTTTATTTCTACTATTCTCTAGCCAACTTTTGGACAATGTATTCCGATTGTCACCAATATCATTAAGCTTACCTTCGTAGATTGTTATCCAACTACGCAGTTGCTCTTTGTCGTGGACTTCTCTATCATTGTACGGCACAAGTCTGTATTCTTGATCGTCTTTAGCAAAAGACAAGTATCTGTATTTAATGCCATGTAAGTCGTAATAGTATCTCTGAAACTGACCTTTAAACAAGTAAGTCATGATGAATACATCTTTGAACAGTTTGAAAATGTCACATGGTAGATTCCACATCAAAGCCGTTTTGTCAGCACACAACATAAGGTTGTTGCCGATAGCATATTTCTTGAATATATCGAATTGTGATTCGTGGTCTAATCTGTCTTGTTTCCACTTGATGTAGGTCAAACCTCTATTGTTAACCTCGTATTCAATTAGTCCAAGGTCTATCATCGACTCCAAGTCGTCCTTCTTTAGTGGAACTTGTTCAATAACATTCATTACTTCATCCAGAATTAAAGTATAGTTATTGCTTCGAACTAACTCTCTTGTTTCTGCATTTGCCATCTTGAACAAAGCGTGAGTTGTTGCAATGTCTTTGCCTTGCCCTAACAATCGATGTAAGTCATTCAGTTTGGTTTCTCCTTTAATCGACTCTGGTTCATAAAACTTTCTTGAATGTACCGATTGTTGTACTCTTGTGACCTCATCAAGAAACGGTGTGACATAAATAAATCTATGGGATTCGAGGCTCATTTCATTCATATATTGAATAGCCCAAGAGGTTTTTCCGTAGCCGCATGGCGCGTCGATAACATTAACGATTGTCAAATTACATCTC
>NZ_VIDW01000112.1:0-1521 GCF_006519665.1 Paenibacillus sp. tmac-D7
TAACTCAACTTTCGCAGAGCGAAAACCGGCATAGAGCATTGATGTGACAGTAAAAATTGCAGATTGAATATGAAGGTTGCAAAAATAGAAAAACACCGCTTCTTTTTGGTAAAGTGAGATTGTCGAGATCATCACTACCATACAGAAGAGGTGTCCTCTCTATGATAGGCCAAACCGTAGAGCCGAATCAACTTCCAAATGAAATCAGATCTGCATTTCAGGAATTAAAGATGCTACAGCACTTGAGAACAGCGGGCTTCAAGAAAAAGTTCGGCTTCACGTGCTCATACCTGTTCCAGCTTGTCTTTATCCTCTTATTCCATCATAAGAACTGGTTTCGTTTGCTAGAAAGCCTTAAGGGCGAGACGTATCCCGGCAAAGACGCGGTGTATCGCTTTCTCAATCACAGCGGTTACGCATGGCGCCGATTCTTATCCTCGTTGAGTTCTTTCACTATTGGTAAGGTGCATCCTTTGACCGGAGAGGACCGTATATCCGTATTTGTGGTCGATGATTCCATGTATGAGCGCAATCGCAGCAAAGCGGTCGAGCTACTTTCCCGATTCAAAGACCATGCAACCGGTTGCTACTACAAAGGCTTTCGAATGCTCACGCTCGGATGGTCGGACGGCCATACGTTTATTCCCGTTGACTTTTCCTTGCTTGCTTCACTCAAGTCACAAGTGAACGGCATCATGGAAAAGATCGATAAGCGTACGTCTGGCTACAAGCGGCGAATGGAGGCCCTCTTGCCTGCGCCGGAAGTGATTCCCGCCATGATTGATCGTGCGCTTTCTGCTGGCGTGCAGGCATCGTACGTGCTGATGGACAGTTGGTTTACGCATGCTCCGCTCATTCATGCGATGCTTGCTCGCGGTCTGGACGTCATCGGCATGGTCAAAGCGGATAAAAAGCGTTATCTCATCCATGGACGTCGACTCACTCTGCATGAGCTTTACTACAAGGCTATGCCTGTTGAGGGGAACAAGAAAGGCATTCTGCGATCGATCCGTACGCAGTTATCCCCGGGAATTCCCGTCACAATCGTCTTCGTGCGCCACCGTTCGAACAAAAAGGAATGGCTTGCTATCCTGTGCACCGACCTGTCGCTTCCTGTGGAAGAGATCATCCGGATTTATGGAATCCGTTGGGACATCGAGGTGTTCTTTAAGTGCACAAAATCGCTGTTGCGACTTCAAAAGGAGTTCCAGGGCCGTTCTTATGATCTCTTGATCAGTCATACGACGATCGTATTTTCGCGATACATCTTGTTAGCATGGCAACATCGTCAAAGTACGGACAAGCGCACTTTGGGCGGCTTATTTCATCTGCTCTGCGATGAAATCGGTCAAATCGATTGGGCCATTGCATTAAAACAGCTCATTGAGATCCTTGAAACTGTAGCTAAGGGAGCAAGCAAAAAGATCACAACATTAATCCAAAAACAACTTCAACAATGGATTGCCGCTTTGCCTAGTCACATCAAGGCTTATCTGCCCAAATTAAGCTGCGAAAGTTGAG
>NZ_VIDW01000113.1:0-1495 GCF_006519665.1 Paenibacillus sp. tmac-D7
GGCTCTTCGCGCTATTAGGTGGGTTAATGCCTATTAACGAGATTCATAACCCTTCCGCTTGTTTGGAGAATCTCATAGGAAGAAGAAGCCGTCAAGAAGAGCGCTTGACCGCTCCTTCTTCCTATGAGGCGGGGTCACAAGGCGGTAAGGATTATTGTGCTCGGCGAGCCCCGAGCATTGGCAAACGGAGCTTGTTCGCCGTCATGTAGACCATGGCGATCAGGTTTTCAACGTTACGATAGCCACGCGCTCTGCGCTTTGCAGCTTGAACTAACCCGTTAATGCCCTCCAACAGTCCGTTGGTCATTTTGCTGTGGAACCAACGTAAGATGCCTTCCTCGTGCAGCTTAATGGTTTTTGCCAGACCAATCATAGGCGTGAGATGTGACCGAATCGCCCAACCGATCCACTCCCGGAGGTATACATCCGCAAAGATATGTGGCACGCTCCAAAAATCCTGCATGGCTAGCTTTAAACGATACGCACGACCGGTTTGCAGTTTGCTGTCTTTCAGCCGCGTCAGCGTTTCCTTCTGTTCTGCCTTTAAGTTTGACTCGTTCTTAAGCCAAATATATTTGGTGTGTTTCAACTCCGGCGTTTGCTTTTGCTCGGCAATCCGGACATCATCAACGGCTTCATTTACCAACTTCATGACGTGAAATTTATCAAAGGTGATCTCGGCTTGGGGAAAGTAATCTTCAATTCCCCGAATAAACGCCGGGGACATGTCACAGCATACTTCCTTAATCTGATCGCTACTAGCGCCTTTGGTGACCAGCAGCTCCTTGAATCGTCCCAGCGTATCCATTCCCTTACCTTCGGTTGCAAACAGCACCGTTTTGGCCTCGGCATCAAGAAACAGCGTAATGTACCGATGACCGCGGCGGGAGGACGTTTCATCGATCGCAATCCGCTTCACACAGGTTAAGTCCAGTTCGGCCATCGCTTTTTCCACGTAGTGATGGAAGATCCGCCACATCCGCGTGTCATGCTCGCGCAGTTCCCGCGCCGCTGCGTTGACCGGCATTTCCGCCATGAGTCGCATCGCCCAAGCTTCAAAGTGTAGCGTAAAATGCGATAGCGGCCTTGACCATTTTACCGGTACTTGCGTCACTTTCTTGCAACTGCCGCAGTTCGTTCTCGGTACCCGGGCATGCATGTAGGTTTTCCAATTCCAGAAGTCCAGATGACGCCATTTCTTCACTTCCGCATCATACGCTTTACTTTCGGCTCCGCATACGGGACAAGCAAAAGTTGCTCCACGTTCGAAGTCGATGAACAAATGCCAGGCGTCTTCTTGGTTATCGAACTCGACGTGCATTAATTTCCACGGTTCCTCCAACTGTAGCGCTACCTTAAACATTTCGTAAATCATGTTATCCTTACTGCTTAATGAGGTCCACATCATTCATCCCGCCCTAGTAATGTTCTTACTTGGCAGTATTGACTATTTCTCTATTAAGCAGACATCAGGCATCCACTATAGCGACGAAGC
>NZ_VIDW01000114.1:0-1355 GCF_006519665.1 Paenibacillus sp. tmac-D7
GCAGGCTGTCCACGTATTTCTGGCACATCACATACGCCAAAATGGACGGCGAGGCCAGACTGCCCGGATACACCGGTTTGGGCATCGGCGCGGTGATGATTGGCGTCTGCAGTTCGTTACGTTCACAGTGGCGACAGGCGTACACCTGCCGCACATGCCGAATGACCTTCACTTGCGGAGGCACGATGCCGATTTCGCTGCGCGTTTCCGTACTCATTTCATGTAGTGATCCGCCGCAGCACTGGCAGATTTGCTCTCCTTCTTCCAGCGTGTACGTCACCGTTTCAACCTGCAGTTTGGACAGATCCGCCTCGCGCTTGCCGTTTGTTTTGCGGCGTTCGTAGGTGACCTTCTCCATTTCAGGTTCTTGCCCCTGGGGCGTGGCCAGCACTTCGGCCTCATTAAACAGGTTCAGTTCCAGTTGATCCGGATGTGTCTTCTCGCTGGAAGCGCCGAAGCGCTTCTGCTGCGCCAGACGAAACTGCTCCTCGTACCATTTGAGTTTGGCCGACAGTTCGGCATTTTGTTGTTCCAGCCTGGCATTTTGCTGCTGGAGTTGTTCCAGAGTAAGGGATTCCGCTTCTGTTTTCATAGCTGTACATTTCGACAGCCAGTTGCCCATATCCTGCTACGGTTTACCCCATGTTTCAGATCGCCGCTTCTGGCGATACGACAGGATGGGCGTGCCGCTGCTTGAGCGACAGGCCATCAAGAAGCCAGCGTAGTTCCCGCTGCGTCAGGCAGAGCGGAGCAGATCCGTCCGAGGGCCACTGAAACGTTCCCCGTTCCAGACGGCGGTAGTAAAGCCAGAAGCCGGCATGATCCCATTGCAGGATTTTGAGTTTGTCGCGTTTCCGATTGCAAAACACAAATAGCGCCGTGGAGAAAGGATTCAGCGCAAACTGTTCTTGGACGACCGCCGCCAGGCCATCGATCGATTTGCGCAAGTCGGTATAGCCGCAGGCAAAATAAACCTGCGAAGCAGCAGCCGGATTCAGCATTCAGGCACCAGCGCGGCTACCACATCGCGGAGCAGATGCGGATCGAAGCCCGGGCGCACGGCAATGCGAGCGGAACCGACCTGTATCCATAAACGGTCGTTTTCCGGCTCCGGGGCTGTGACGGCCACGGCACGGAAGGTCGCAGAAGATGCCGCCCGGGAATGCGGTCTCTGGGCTTTGTACAGCCAATATTTTAACTGATGCACCGTCAGGTTCTGCCCCGCACACCAGGTCTTCATCGTTTGCCCGCTTTCCTGATAGGCCGCAATGCGCTTCGTCCATATTTCCTGCAACGTCTCTTCCATCATAAGTCCATCCTCTCCAGGTATGATGGATTCATTGTGACAGGCTTTG
>NZ_VIDW01000116.1:0-1291 GCF_006519665.1 Paenibacillus sp. tmac-D7
AATTGGGAAATCTCATCTTGAGGGGGGCTTCACGCTTAGATGCTTTCAGCGCTTATCCCGTCCGTACTTGGCTATCCAGCCGTGCTCCTGGCGGAACAACTGGTACACCAGCGGTACGTCCATCCCGGTCCTCTCGTACTAAGGACAGCTCCTCTCAAATTTCCTGCGCCCACGACAGATAGGGACCGAACTGTCTCACGACGTTCTGAACCCAGCTCGCGTACCGCTTTAATGGGCGAACAGCCCAACCCTTGGGACCTACTTCAGCCCCAGGATGCGATGAGCCGACATCGAGGTGCCAAACCTCCCCGTCGATGTGGACTCTTGGGGGAGATAAGCCTGTTATCCCCAGGGTAGCTTTTATCCGTTGAGCGATGGCCCTTCCATGCGGTACCACCGGATCACTAAGCCCGACTTTCGTCCCTGCTCGACCTGTTTGTCTCGCAGTCAAGCTCCCTTATGCCTTTGCACTCTTCGAATGATTTCCAACCATTCTGAGGGAACCTTGGGGCGCCTCCGTTACTCTTTAGGAGGCGACCGCCCCAGTCAAACTGCCCACCTGACACTGTCCCCGTACCGGTTCACGGTACCAGGTTAGAACTCCGATACGATCAGGGTGGTATCCCAACGGCGCCTCCACCCACGCTGGCGCGCAGGCTTCCCAGGCTCCCACCTATCCTGTACAGATCGTACCAAAGTCCAATATCAAGCTGCAGTAAAGCTCCATGGGGTCTTTCCGTCTTGTCGCGGGTAACCTGCATCTTCACAGGTATTAAAATTTCACCGGATCTCTCGTCGAGACAGCGCCCAAGTCGTTACGCCATTCGTGCGGGTCAGAATTTACCTGACAAGGAATTTCGCTACCTTAGGACCGTTATAGTTACGGCCGCCGTTTACTGGGGCTTCGGTTCACAGCTTCGGGTTGCCCCTAACCGCTCCCCTTAACCTTCCAGCACCGGGCAGGCGTCAGCCCGTATACTTCGCCTTGCGGCTTCGCACAGACCTGTGTTTTTGCTAAACAGTCGCTTGGGCCTTTTCACTGCGGCCCCCTCGGGCTATTCACCCTACCGAGGCACCCCTTCTCCCGAAGTTACGGGGTCATTTTGCCGAGTTCCTTAACGAGAGTTCTTCCGAGCGCCTTAGCATGCTCTGCTCGCCTACCTGTGTCGGTTTGCGGTACGGGCACCTTCTCCCTGGCTAGAGGCTTTTCTTGGCAGCCTGAACTCATGACCTTCGGTACTTAAATTTCCCTCCCCATCACAGCCCAGCCTTACGGTGTGCGGATTTGCCT
>NZ_VIDW01000117.1:0-1276 GCF_006519665.1 Paenibacillus sp. tmac-D7
CGATTGTTTCAACGGCCGAATCGTAATGTATCACATCCGATTCGATTTGGCAACCGTGTTTTTGTTCTTCCATTCAAGGGGTATATCCGCCATGCCCAGAAGCTTTCAACTCGGGTTGCATCCGCTGCTCTATCAACAGCCGGAATCGTAATGTACCACATTTTGATATGGGTTTGCAAGTGACAGTTCTCTCCTTCTGCTCCAGCTTGCTTGGCGCCGTAGACGCTGCAGACGATGCCGGCTCAGCCTGCTATGCTTTCCCTCACCCGACAAGACCCATGAGCGCCGCCCCGCAGGCTGCGGGATCCGGCAGCACAACGCCCGGCATCAACGGAACATGGATTGTCGATGTGGATCTCCTCCTCATGCTGTTTCCATCAATTGGTAGCCATGTGCTTCAAGTTGACCGGAATCAAACGCCTGCGGCCATGGCAGCCCGCTGCTCCTCTGGTACAGAATTTCGATGCTGTGTGCCGGGAAGCTCACCCACCAACTCGTAAGGCATGCACAGCGGCACGCCTGTGCGCGGGTCGGGCACGATGTCCGCCTCAATTCCGAATACCTGACGAAGTACATCCTGCGTGACTACCTGCTCCGGCGTCCCTTCGCTCACCACTCGGCCGCTTTGAATCGCAACCACGTGCTGAGCATAGCGGGTCGCATGATTCAAATCGTGCACCACCATAATGATAGTACGTCCTTCTTCCGCGTTCAGCTTCTGCAGCAGCTTCAGCACCTCGAGCTGATGCGCCATATCCAGGAAAGTGGTCGGCTCGTCGAGAAACAGAATATCCGTCTGCTGAGCCAGCGCCATGGCAATCCAAGCGCGCTGCCTCTGTCCGCCGGATAACTGATCGACAGGTCGGTCTGCAAAATCCCCCATGCCCGTCACTTCGACTGCCCAATGAATAACCTCTTTGTCCTCCTTGCTCAGCGAGCCGAACCCCTTCTGATGCGGAAACCGTCCATAAGAGACGAGTTCCTGCACAGTCAGCCCGTCAGGGGCCGTCGGATTTTGCGGCAGGATGGCAAGCTGCTTCGCTACATCCTTAGTCGTCTGCTGATGAATCGATTTGCCGTCCAGGAAAATTTGCCCGCCCTTGGGCTTCATAATCCGCGCCATAGATTTAAGAATGGTCGACTTGCCGGAGCCGTTGGCGCCCACGAGGGCTGTAATTTTTCCATTCGGAATGGATAAATTCAATCCTTCGACAATCAGCCGGTCATCATAAGCTACGTCCAGCTGTTTGGTAAATAAGCGGGTCATTGTATATCC
>NZ_VIDW01000118.1:0-1259 GCF_006519665.1 Paenibacillus sp. tmac-D7
GAGGACGTAAAAAGTTTTGTGTAAATGGTTAAACTTTCCATTAAGGAGATGATCATTTATGCAAGACTTGAAGGACAAAACGATTAAGGAACTCGCAAAAGATTGCCGTACAGTTGAAGATGTACATGAAATGCTGAAGAATTTATTTAAGGATACGATCCAGCAGTTGTTTGAAGCGGAGATGGATGATCATTTAGGCTACAGCAAACATAGCTCTGACGGCGACAATACGGGAAATAGCCGCAATGGATACAGTAAAAAGACAATCAAAACGAAGTTTGGTAATACCGAACTTAACGTCCCCCGTGATCGAAACAGTGAGTTCGAGCCTCAGATTGTTAAAAAACATGAAACGAGTGTTAACGGCTTAGAGGAACAGATTATCGGTCTGTATGCTAAAGGAATGTCAACTCGTGACATTGAGGACCACATGAAGGATTTGTATGGCATTGATGTGTCTCCTACAATGATCAGTAAGGTTACCGATAAGATCATGCCACTGGTGTCTGAGTGGCAGTCCAGACCGCTTGAAAGGGTCTATCCTATCGTGTTTTTAGATGCGATTCATTTCAAGGTTCGTCAGGACAACCGCATCATCAATAAGGCGGCATACAGCGTTCTGGGCATCAATATGGCGGGGCAGAAGGATATTCTTGGCATTTGGATCGGAGAGCATGAGAGTGCCAGCTTCTGGTTGAACGTATGTACGGAGTTAAAAAGCCGCGGCGTTGAAGATATACTTATCGCTTGTAAAGACGGTCTAGCTGGCTTTTCCGAGGCTATTCATGCTGCATTTCCTCGAACGCAGATTCAATTGTGCGTCATTCATCAGATTCGCAACTCTATGAAATACGTTCCCTTCAAGGAAGAGCGTGCAGTCTTGGCTGATTTGAAAAAAGTGTATCAAGCTCTTACGCTAGAAGAGGCTGAAACTGCTTTCGCTGCTTTCAAGGAGAAGTGGGGCAAGAAGTACCCTATCATTATTCGCTCTTGGGAGAATAACTGGATTGAACTAACGGCTTATTTCAGCTATCCGGCGGAAATACGAAAAATGATCTACACGACCAATATTATCGAAGGTTATCATCGTCAACTTCGAAAGGTAACCAAAACAAAAACGGCTTATCCGTCAGACGATGCTTTGCGGAAGATCATCTATCTTGCCACAATCGATGCATCCAAAAAATGGACTATGCCGCTTCGAAGTTGGAAAGAATGTATATCACAGCTTGCCATCCATTTCGGAGACCGGTTGCAAG
>NZ_VIDW01000119.1:0-1256 GCF_006519665.1 Paenibacillus sp. tmac-D7
TGGACCTCTGTCAAGATAGTAGACACAGATTTTTTCCTACGCCGCCCGACGGGGGTACATATGTTCGAATTCGGACGGTGTATGATACCCTATTGAAGAATGAATCCGTTGGTTGTTGTAGAATACCTCGATGTATTCAAAGATGCTCTTTTTCGCTTCGGCGCGCGTTTCGTACTTATTGAGGTAAATTAATTCCTTTTTCAAAACACTGTGAAACGACTCGATACAGGCGTTGTCATAGCAATTTCCCTTACGGCTCATACTGCCAGTCATCTCATAGATCTGGAGCTGCTTTTGGTAATCGAGGGAAGCATATTGGCTGCCACGGTCCGAGTGATGGATCAAGCCCTTGTCTGGATGCTGCCGTCCGTAAGCCTGCTGTAGAGCCTTTAGAACAAGCTCCTTGGTCATCCTTTCACTCATGTGCCAGCCGACGATCTTACGCGAAAACAAGTCCATTACGCTCGCCAAATAAAGCCAGCCTTCACCTGTGGAAACATAGGTAATGTCAGTAACCCACTTCTCATTCGGCTTGCTTGCTGTAAACTCTCGGTTGAGCACATTCTCCTGAACCGGCAGGGTGTGCTTGGAGTTGGTTGTCGCTTTGTATTTCTTCACCGTCTTCGACCGGATTCCATTTTCTTTCATGATCCGTGTGACGGTACGCTCGGAGATAGATACACCTTTCTTTTTCAGCTGCTGAGTCACTTTCGGGCTACCGTAAAGCTGCCTGGACGTGTCATACACTTCCTTGACTTGCTCGGTCCATTCCTTGTGTTGACGTTCACGTTCACTCTCAGGGCGTCCTAACCACTTGTAATAGCCGCTACGAGAAACTTCCATTATGCGGCACATCTTCTCCAGCCGGTACTCGGAGCGGTGTTCATGGATGAACCTATATTTTACCGACGGTCTTTCGCGAAGAAGTGCATCGCCTTTTTTAAGATTTCATTCTCCTCTTGGAGATCACGAATCTGTTTCTGCATTTCTTTGAGCCGATGATCTTCCGACTTTACCGCTTGTACAGCAACGATCTCCGGCTCCCCGCCATATCTCTTTACCCAGCCATACAACGTATTGGGATTGATCTTTAACTCGCGGCCAATCTCCGCTACAGGCTTCCCACTCTCCTTTATGTACTGTACGGTCTGCTTCTTGTACACCTCATCGTACTCGATCTTTTTCATAGACACAGGCTCCCTTGCTCAAGTTGTTGAATCTAGTATAATCTGTGTCTACTATTCAGTCTAACTGCA
>NZ_VIDW01000012.1:0-134848 GCF_006519665.1 Paenibacillus sp. tmac-D7
GGCCACGACCGAATGGAACGCCGAGATTTCCTTCACTAGGCTGTTGAACTCAAGCTCCAAAAATTTCTCCCGAACCTTATCGGGATCCGGCCGCCACAAGCTGTCTTCGACCGCACAATCGATCGGGGCGTCGCACTTGATGGTAGCGAGCTCCCGGCATAAATGCAGCATGTCCAGATCGGACTCGATCTTCGCCTTGACCGACTTCGATAGCGAAGGCAAATTGGCAACGATGCCGTCAATCGATTCGTATTCGAGCAGCAGCTTGACGGCCGTCTTCTCGCCGATGCCCTTGACGCCGGGATAGTTATCGCTCGTATCGCCGATCAGCCCCTTCAAATCGATGAACTGGGCGGCGGTAAGCTGTTTCTCCTCGAGCAGCGTTTGCGCATCGTACACGGCGTAGTTGGATGCTCCCTTTTTCATAATAATGACTCTTGTGCGATCCGTCACCAACTGAAGCATGTCGTGGTCCCCGGTTAATATATGTACGTTCGTGTCGTCGCTTTCGAACTTTCGCGCCAGCGTTCCGATGCAGTCGTCCGCCTCGAACCCGGCGATGCCGACATTCGGTATGTTGAAGCTCGATACGACCTCTTTCACCAGATCAAACTGCGGCACAAGCTCTAACGGCGCATCCGGGCGATTCGCCTTGTAGCCGTCATATTTCTCGGTACGGAACGTCTTGCTGCCCATATCCCAGCAGCAGATGACGTGGGTCGGTTTAAACCTGGATATCGCATCCAGCATATATTTGACGAAGCCGTACACCGCGTTGGTCGGCAAGCCGGCACTTGTTTTCCGAATGTATCCCCCATAAGAATTGGCATAGTACCCGCGAAAAAGAAGCGCCATTCCGTCGATCAGCATCACGTTATTGTTGTCCATTCCCTTGCATCGCTCCAACCTTTTTCCTCTCATTATAGCATAGGAACCAAGGGCTCGCATTGGAAACGAAACCCGTCTACAGCTCAGCGCTGTCTATTACCGTCCGAACCGATGTCGTAACAAGCGTTCTCCCGGCCGGGGGCAAACATGGCTGGAAGAGAGCCCTGACAAATACACGAAGGCTGTAGAAACGTTTGCACTATTCCTGTTGCCTTGCAGTATGTTCAACTTATGATTAAAAGCTTTTGCTTTTGCGTAAGCTAGCCGCAAATTTTGCGAGTTGACGGTTTACTTTTCCAACAAAATTAAGATAATATAAGAAAAGCAGCTGTTTGCAGCCCTTTCAAAAAACATTCGTGCTCAAAACGAACCTTCGCTTACGATACACCCAGCACTTGGATCCCAGGATAAACATCCACTTTCCGGTTCGTTAATAAAGCAAATGACTTCAAGAGCAGCCGCAATACAAACGTTTGCACCAACTATGCAAATGGCACAGGCTCGCTCCACTTTCGGAGGAACTCCATGAATGTAACCATTATCGATGTCGCCAAAAAAGCCGGCGTCTCGCCTTCCACCGTATCCCGCGTCATTTCCGGCCATCCGCGGATCAGCCCGGCCACCGTCCGCAAAGTGAAGGACATCATGGAGGAGCTCGGCTATCATCCCAATATGATGGCCAAGAGCCTCGTGTCCAAAACGACGCAGACCATCGGATTGCTGCTGCCCCGCTCCGCAGAGGAATTGTTTTTGAACCAATTTTTCTCCGAGGTGATACGCGGCGTCGTTTCTCAAGCAGCCCGTTCGGAGTACGATCTGATGATGACGACGGGCATCACGGAGCGCGAAGAAGTGGAAGCCGTCACCCGCTTGGTGCGGGGCCGCCGAGTCGACGGCGTTATTTTGCTGTACTCGCGGAATTCCGATCCGGTCATTTCGTTCCTGAAGGAAGAGCGGTTTCCGTTCGTATTGATCGGCCGCAGTGAAGAGCATCCCGATGTTTTATCCGTGGACAACGATAATGTACAAGCCGCTTACGACGTAACCAAGCATTTACTCGCGCAAGGCCACCGGCGAATCGGCTTCGTCAGCGGACCGCCCAATCTGATCGTGTCGCGAGACCGTTTGGAAGGCTACAAGCAGGCGCTCGCAGATGCCGAAGTGGAATTTCATTCGGAGTGGATTGTCGAGGGCGAGTTTTTGCAGGAAAGCGGATACCGGGCGATGTCGTTCTTTATGACGCTCCCGGAACGCCCTACCGCCCTCGTCGTCATGGACGATCTCGTCGCTTTCGGCGTGCTTCGCGGCTTGACCGAGCTCGGCTACAAGGTGCCTCAGGATCTCAGTCTGATCGGCTTCAACAACATCCCGATGTCCGAGCTCGCCTCGCCGCCGATCAGTTCGGTGGACATCGGCATTTACCAACTCGGCTATACCGCTTCTCAAACGTTAATCCGAGCGGTTAAAGGGGAAGCTATCCATCATACGAGAATGATCATTCCGCATCGCTTGATCGCGCGCGAATCATCTCTGCATCACATTCAACCCTAAGGAGCTGAACGCAATGACACAAGACAAAAAGCCTTATCTGATCGACGCAATTGCAGGAAATTCAAGGTTTCTGGCCTCTCTTGGACGAACGGGACGGCTGTTCCGCCTATGGTGGCCGCACATTGACTACCCGCAGCATGTCGACGAAATTCGCAGCGGTTTGTTCGTGGACGGACATACGACGGCAACCACCTGGTTCGACAGCGAGCAGGACGGATGGCGGCATGAGGCCGGTTATGTGCCGCGCACGAATGTATTCCGCGTCGAGGCGGTTTCTTCGCATGTGCCGGTATCCGTCGAAACGTTAGATTACGCCGTACCTTCCGAAGATATTTATGTGCGCAGCTACCGTTTCACGAACCGGGGCAGTGAAGCCGTGTCGTTCCGGTTCCTGTATTACTCTTCGTTCCGTTCGATGGAGACGTCTTATTACCATACGACATCGTTTGAAGAATCGAACGACGCGCTTGTTCATCTGCGCCACGAGTATATTTTTTCGGTCTCCAGTTCAAACGTTTGCGCAGGTTATCAGGCTGGCTCCGCCTGGAGCGACGCGCAAGACGGCGAGCTTGACGGCAACGTGATCGATATGACTCCGGACGGGGCGCTCAGCTGGCGCTTTGACGACGTGCAGCCAGGCGCCGTCATCGATGTGCCCGTCTATATCGCCGCCGGCTCCACCCGGCAGGAAGCTTACGACACCTTGGCCAAAGCGAAAAGCCAGCCCGAAGCGCACTGGCGCGAGCTGACCATCAGCTATTGGCACGGTTTTCTGGCCGCTGCGGTTCCCGCTCCGGCCGCCAGCGAATCGGTTCGCGAGCTGTATGAACGTTCGCTGCTCGCGATGAAGCTGATGTCCGACGAGCGCAGCGGCAGCGTCGTAGCTGCGCCGGAATTCGACGAAGGCTTCACCCGCTGCGGCGGTTACGCCTACTGCTGGGGGCGCGACGCCGCCTTCATCACGACTGCGCTTGACCGCGTCGGCCTTCAGGAACTGTCCACCCGCTTCTACGACTGGACGCTGACGGCCCAGGATCCGGACGGCTCTTGGCAGCAGCGGCATTACCACGACGGACGCCTGGCACCGTCATGGGGGCTGCAGATCGACGAAGGCGCGTCGATCCTATGGGGCATGTGGCAGCACTACGCTCACACCCGGGACGCCGCGTTCGCGGACCGCGTCTGGCCGGCAGTGGCGAAGGGCGCCGATTTCTTGATCGGCTATTTGGACGCCGAAACCGGACTGCCGTTGCCGAGCCGCGATCTGTGGGAGGAGCGCTCGGCTGAGCATACGTATTCGGCTGCGGCCGTATACGGAGGGCTGACCGCCGCGGCATCGTTCGCCCGGCTTCGCGGCGATGAAGCGCTCGCGGCCGGCTGGAGCCGGGCTGCCGATACGATTGCGCGAAGCATCCGCGAGCGATGCTGGAACGAGGAGCGCGGGGCCTTGTACCGCGCGTTGAAGCTGGGCGTGCCGGAAGGCGTTTACCGCGAAGCTGCGGCTCAAGGACAGCCTGTCTCGACATCGGTGAACGCGAAAGGATATGTCACCTATGCGCTTGAGTTCGATCCGGTTCTCGACATCAGCTTGCTTGGGGTGTCCGTGCCATTCGGCGTCCTGCCCGTGGACGATCCGATCATGATCTCCACCGCGGAAGCGGTAGAGCAGGCCCTTACGGCGCCCGTCGTCGGCGGTATCAAGCGTTACGAGAACGACCCCTACATCGGCGGCAATCCTTGGATTCTGACCACGTTGTGGCTATGCCACTACCGGATCGCGCGCGGTCAATACGACGAAGCTTGGCGTCATCTTCAGTGGGCGGTCGAGCATCGCACTGCGATGGGGCTGCTGCCCGAGCAGGTGGATCAATTGACCGGCGAAACGGCATGGGTCGTACCGCTGACTTGGTCGCATGCGATGTATATCCTTGCCGTACAGATGTTAGTCGAGCATGGACAAATCCCGGCCACGCAAGCGACGGAATCTTAATCCCTCTTGCCTACCAAGCTTAGTCCCGCAGCGTTCTTCTTAACCCCCGGTAACCGCTCGCCTTTTCCCGGAGGTGCTGAATAACTGGGCTTGGATGCAAGCAGAAATCAGACACTTCACATAAATAGCGGAACTCTGGTGCGCTATCTGCCTTACTAATCGGCTTTTGAGCCGATCATAAGGCAAATTAGATCCCATGGTTCCGCTATTTGTTTCAATACGCCCCAACCTGTGCAAATCATGTACTGAAGTTCCGCTATTCGATTTACAGACCGCTCTTCTTGCCGATCACTCGCAAAAACTCGCCGATGCGACGGACTGCCTCCAGCAGCCTGTCCTCCTCTTGTACCAGCGCAATTCGGACATATCCTTCGCCTTCTTTCCCGAAGGCGTCTCCCGGGATTACGACAACTCCCGCGGTGTACAGCATTTCCCGGGAAATCTGTCGAGATGTCCATCCGTGCGGGATCGGCGCCCAGATGAACATCGACGCTTTCGGCTTAGGGATTGCCCAACCTGCGGCGTTTAATCCTTCCACGACGATATCTCTCCGCCTTTGATACAACGCGGCTACCGAAACGCTTCCCGGCTCCATATCTTCCCGCATCGCCTCAATTCCCGCCCGCTGCACCGCGAGAAACACCCCGTAATCAATATTCGACTTCAACGTGCGCAGAGCACGCACCGCCTCCGGCTGTCCGACCATAAACGCGATCCGGCAGCCCGCCATATTAAAGCTTTTCGACAACGAATGAAATTCAACGGCGACGTCTTTGGCCCCTTCCACTTCAAGAACGCTCGGCGGCCGAAAGCCGTCAAACGCCATTTCCGAATATGCGATATCGTGGACGATCAGCAAATCATGCTGACGCGCAAAATCGACAAGCCTCTCGAAGAAAGGCAGCGTGGCGACCGCCGACAGCGGATTGCTCGGGTAGTTGAGCAGTATGAACTTCGCCTGCTTCAACACATCCGCCGGAATCCGGTCCAGCTGCGGCAAGAAATCATGTTCCGCACAAAGCGGCACAAGATAAGGCGTCACCCCCGCGATCACGAGACTCGCCGCATAAATAGGGTAACCCGGATCGGGCACGATAGCCACATCGCCCGGGTCGGTCACCGCCAAGGCCAGATGAGAGAGCCCATCCTGCGATCCCATAAGCGCAACCACCTCCGTCTCCGGGTCAAGCTTGACGCCGAAACGATAGTCGTACCATGCCGCCACCGTTTGCCTGAATGCAAGCGTTCCTTCCGTGCCCGGATAACCGTACAACGTCGGGTCTGCCGCCGCCTCGCTTAACGCTCTCCTCACCCGTTCCGAAGGTCCGCGGTCAGGACTGCCGATCCCCAGATCGATCACGTCTATTCCTCGCGCAATCACTTCGCGCTTCCACTGAGCCACCTCAGAAAAAATGGCCGAACCGAGTTCGGCCAACCGTTTGGACTCCCTTTTTTTCATCGAATCCATCCCCGACTTCCACTTAATATGGTGTATCCCATGAATCGTTCATACCTTAAAAGTTAATGCCCGTCAATTCGTGCACCTGCCACATCATGTACAGCAGAACAACGGCCAGCCCCAAATAAGCGGCGCCGAACTTCCATCTAGCCGCCGTCGGCACTTCATAGTACCGATCGTTCTCGTGTACCGAGTAGTCGATCAGGCAAAGCATTTCCAGCTGCAGCCCGTTCTCCTTCTGTACCCGCGGCAGTCCCATCAAGCGTACCCGATGAATAATCGAGGGCTGGCTCATCGGAACCGTACCTCGAAAATCCAGGCTGTCCCAATAGATGTCGACCAGCTGCTGCTCTTCCTTCAAATCGGTATACGTCGTAAAAGACAAATCACGCTTATGCTCGGTTCCCGGAATGATATACCCTTGAGCGATTAGCGGTTCGGCGTCAATCATGAAGCTTAGCGTGAGGGAGCGCTTCTCCCCGTGTTTGCGGTTTTTCACGTATTTCTTATACAGGTCATAGGCAAATAACGCCCAGATCAGCATCAAAATCGGACTAAACCGGTAAATAATGAACGCGAGCCCGCCGATCAGACCGACCAGCCAAAGCCAGCGCGTAACCGCGGTTGAAATGCGGCCGCCGTCCAGCGGATGAATCGGGAGCAAATTCAGCAAATTGATGAAAAAGCCCACATAAGATAACGTATACAGAAAATCGCTATCCTTCACATAGGCTGCGCCGAACACAGCCATCGCCCCGATTGTCCCCAGCAGCGGCCCGCCGAAGGCGAGATACGCTTCCGTTACGGCATCCCGGGGATGACGCTTCATACTGATCATCGCTCCGAGAAACGGAATAAATACCGGCGCCGTCACCGGCAGCCCCTTTTGCTTGGCGGCAAGCACATGACCGAGCTCGTGCACGAAGATAAGCAAGACAACGCCTACGGCGAATTGCCAAGGATAAATGATCGCATACGCTCCGACGGAAATCGCCATCGAGATGATGGCTCCACCGGCTTTGCCTAATTTAAGCAGCGGAAGCAGCAGCTTCAGCTGCGATAACAAGAACATGACTGCGGCTCCGATGAACCATAGGGGGTTTTGCTTGTTCCTCTCTTTTTTTTGCTGCAAACCAGGCCACGCTCCTTCAGGGTTTATACGGACCGGCTCCAGTTTTCCGCGTACTGCTCCGGCTTGAAGCCCACCGTCACCCGTTCGCCGTCCGTTACGACCGGGCGTTTGATCAGCATGCCGTGGGAGGACAACAGCTTGATTTTCTCCTCCTGCGAAAGATGAGGCAGCTTATCTTTCAATTGCAGTTCTTTGTACACGTCGCCCGACGTATTAAACCACTTTTTAATATCGAGTCCGCTTCGTGCAATTAAATCGGTCAGCACTTCCACCGTCGGCGGATGTTCCTTGATATGATGTTTGTTCACAGTCCAGCCTTCGTTTTCAAGCCATTTCACCGCGCTTCGGCACGTGCTGCAGGTCGGATATTCGTAAATCGTAACCGTGTTTTTATCATGCGTTGTCGTCATTGTGTTCAACCTCGTTTCTTGAATTCCCTTTTATTATACCGATGACCCGGAACGGCCTGCAAATCTACGCGTCTCCAGGGTTGAAAAAAGCGATGCCGCGGTCACATAATGAGGAGAAGCCCAGATTCGAAATCCGCTGATAAAGGAGAGCGCCGTCACGTGATTTACGTCATTAAATTTGTATACGCGTTTTTGCTGCCGCCGGGCCTCTTCGTCGCGCTTCTGCTGCTCGCCGCCGGATGGCTGTACCTCAAAGTAAACCGCAAAGCCGGATGGACGATGCTGGCAGCGGCCTTGCTGCTGTATGCAGCTTCGATCCAGCTCGTGAGCGACCCGATCGTGCGCAGTCTGGAGAACCGGTACACTGTTCCTGACCGGCTGGACGGCGACGTATACGTGATGCTGACGGGAGGTGCGCTCGGCGGTGTTGCGAGCCCGGCGGGAGAAGGGCAGCTATCCGGCTCAACGCTTCAACGCGTCGTATCGGCTGCCGAGCTGTACAAGCAGAAGCCGCTGCCGATCCTCGTATCCGGCGGACAAGTGAACGAGAACACCGGGAACGAGGGGCAGCTTTCCAAACGGACGCTGCTCCGCTTAGGCGTACCCGAGCAGGACATTTTGCTCGACGATAAGAGCCGCACCACCCGGGAAAACGCGCAAAACAGCAAGGAGCTGCTGACGAAAACCGGACTGAGCCGCCCGATTCTCATCACGTCGGCCTTCCATATGGCCCGGTCGGTGAAACATTTTGAGGCTCGCCAAGTCATCGTGACTCCGTACCCGGTCGATTTCCGCACGAGTCCGGGCACGCTCCCGCGAACGTACATGCAGCTGTTGACGCCCAAGTCCAGCTCGATGGACGATATCGCGGTCGCGCTGAAGGAATATTTGGGCATGCTCCAGTAAATACGAAAAATCCGCGGGCCGGTTTCTCCGATCGGAGCCGCCCTGCGGATTTTGATTTGCGCTTTACCGTGCAAGTCGTGCCAAGCAATGCTCCATATCGTCCGGCATCGGCGCCTCGAACTCCATCCACCGCTTCAGTGTCGGATGCGTCAAACCAAGCGTGCATGCATGAAGCGCATGCCTGTCGATCCCGGCTTCAGCGGATTCGCTCTTGAAGCCGTACAGCTTATCGCCGAGCAGCGGGTGGCCGAGATGCTGCATATGCACGCGAATCTGGTGTGTCCGCCCCGTCTCCAGCCGCAGCCGGACAAGCGTCGCTTCGGCGAACCGCCGCTCGATCCGGTAGTGCGTGACCGCGGCATAGCCCGTTTCCGTTACGATGCGGAGATGCGGAGCGTCCGGATTGCGGTCGATCGGCGCATTCACGGTGCCGGCATCGTCGGCCATGCGCCCGTGGACGATGGCGAGATACTCTTTCTTCAACTGATGCGCCTGCATCTGCTCGGAAATTTGCTGGTGGACGTAAGGATTTTTGGCTACCGCCAGCGCACCGGACGTCTCCTGGTCCAGCCGGTGAATGGGACGGAAACGGAAGTTTTCTCCGCGCTCGCGCCAGTAATGAACGACGCCGTTCGCGATCGTTCCGGTGTAGTGGCCATGCGTCGGATGCACGATAAGGCCTGCCTCTTTATTGAGCACGAGCAGTTCCTCATCCTCGTATAAAATGTTGAGCGGCATCGGCTGCGGCATAATGTCGTCCGATTGTTCCTCGATCATGCGGACGGCAACCCGATCGCCGGTTCTCACCTTCACATCGATGTATTTCCGCTCGCCGTTCACGGTTATGCCCTGCTCCGTCATTTTTAAGCGCGAGAGCAGCTTGCGGGACACGCCCAAGCGGCTGCGAAGGACAGTACGCAGCACAATGCCGTCGTCTTCCGGCGGCACTACATATTCTAAAGGCTTATAGTAGGTTGTCATGATTTACGTCTGAACACCTCTGCGCTGCGCGCATACTCCACATCGGGGACTGCTGCGCGATGGTTGGCCGTACGGGCGATCGTGAAGAACAAATCGGACAGGCGGTTCAAATACCGGCGGACCTCTTCGTTGATCGGCTGCGTCCGCGCTAACGTCACGACCCGCCGTTCCGCCCGGCGGCATACCGTCCGGCAGACGTGCAGCGTCGAAGATGCCACGCTCCCTCCAGGCAAAATAAACCGCTTGATATCCGGCGTTTCCGCATCGTATTTATCGATCCATGTTTCCAGGCGATCGACCATCTCCGCCGTTACCTTGTAAGGCCGAAGCTCTTGCTTCAGCAAAGCCAAGTCCGAGCCGCAGTCGAACAGCTCATGCTGAATCTCCAGCAAATCGGCGAGTAAATCGGCATCTCTTCCCGCATCCAGGAAGCCCATCGCTTGCCCGACAAAGCTGTTCAATTCGTCCACCGTCCCGTACGCCTCGACCCGAACGTCGTCCTTATCCACACGGCCCCCGATCACACCGGTTTGCCCCGCATCTCCCGTACGCGTATAGATTCGCATTCGAACGCCTCCTGCCTGTTGATTATTTATTTTGTATCATCTCATATAAACGGTCCATATCCAAGTGCATCCGCACGTGGTCGGCCAGCCGGTCGAACGCCGCTTCGCGCCGCTCCAGAAAGCGCAGGGCTGCGGGCAGCGGCTCCCAGCCTTTGGCCACGCGGATTTGATTCAGAAACGCGCGCCTGAAGCCGTCATTATGCAAGATGCCGTGCAGGTACGTCCCCCATTGGCGGCCATTCGCCGATGCGGCACCGTCCGCGGTCAGCTCATCCGAGTCAGGAACCGTTCCTGCAGCAGCGAATCCGCAAGGGCGCACCCGAAATGCGGGTGTTACCGGTTCGAGAAAGGTTGTCCGCCCCATATGAATCTCGTAACCGGTGACGGGGCAGCCGGCTTCGCCGGCGCCGGCGTACAACGCTGTACGGCCTTCGACGCGTACGGTCCGTTTGTCGCTTGCAAACACCGTTTCGGTAGGGAACAGGCCGAGGCCCGGCAGTTCGGGGCGATCGGACTCGACAAGATCAGGATCGAGCAGCCGGGCGCCCAGCATCTGATATCCGGCGCAAATGCCGACGATCCAACCGTCATGAGCCGCCAGCGTCTGGATTTGGCGGTCCAAGCCCGTTTCGCGGAGAAAGAGCAGGTCGTCGACCGTGTTTTTGCTCCCGGGTACGATAACCGCATCCGGCCGGCCAAACTCGGCGGCTGTCGTGACGAATCGAACCCGCACATCCGGTTCGTACAGGAGCGGATCGATATCCGTAAAATTCGACAGGCGCGGGTGGCGGATGACGGCGATGTCGAGCACACCGTCTTCGTCCGGGGTACCCTTGGGAGCGCCATGTCCGCTTGATTCAGCCAGCTTCCGGTCAAGCGAAGCCGAATCCTCGTCTTCGAGGCCGAGGTCAGGCAAATAAGGAATGACCCCGAGCACCGGCTTGCCCGTACGCGCCTCCAGCCAGTCGATGCCCGGCTTCAGCAGCGTCGCGTCGCCGCGAAACTTGTTGATCACGAAGCCCTGAACGCGCGCCCGTTCCTCCGGGGTCAAAATATCGAGCGTCCCGACGAGCGACGCGAACACGCCGCCGCGGTCGATATCCGCGACAAGCAGCACCGGAGCGTCCGCCCACCCGGCAAGCCGCATGTTGACGATATCGCGGTCCTTCAGGTTGACCTCGGCCGGACTGCCCGCCCCTTCAATCACGACGATATCGCATGTTTGCCGAAGCCGGTGCAGGGCCTCTTTCACGACCCCTTCCGCTTCGGGCAAATATCGCTCCCGATATGCGCGCGCGTCCAAATCGCGGTAAGGCTTGCCATGCACGACAACTTGGGACACCATGTCTTTTTTGGGCTTCAACAAAATCGGATTCATATCGGTCGTTGCCGCGATCCGGCAGGCGTCCGCCTGCATCCCTTGTGCCCGCCCGATTTCTTTCCCGTCGGGCGTCACGTAAGAGTTGAGCGACATGTTCTGCGACTTGAAGGGCGCCACCCGATGACCATCCTGCAGCAAAATGCGGCAAAGCGCTGCGGTCAGCAAGCTTTTGCCGACGTCGGACGCCGTGCCCTGCAGCATTAGCGTCGCCGCGTAAGGCGGCGAACCTGCCGAGCCCGCAGGCCCCGGCCGGGCAGCGGCAGCCGCGGCGATTGTGCGGGCGCTTGCAGGGGAGCTCGCCGCCGCCGAAGCTTTTCCAGCAGCTTGACCGTCCGCAAGCAGCGCCTCGAGCGCTTCCCGCAATGCGGCGATCAGCCTGCGATGGTCTTCCGGCCGCTTGACGGCCAGCCGGCCATAGGAGGCATCCAAACCGGGGAACGTCGAAGCGTCGCGGATCAGGATACCCCGTCGGCCCATCTCCCGCTGCAAATCCCCGATCCGCAAGCCTAACGGCCGCAGCGAGAACAATACGAAATTGACCTCGCTATCGTATACTTGAAGCCCGAGCCCCCTCAGCCCGGCGACAAGCTGCTCCCGCGCGGGCTTCAGCCAAGCGAGCGTCCGCTGCGCATAATCGCGGTCGTCGAGAGCGGCCGCGCCGATCCATTGCGCCGGCGCGTTCACGCTCCACGGCACCTGCAGACGCCGCAGCTCGGCGATCCGCTCCGGATGCGCGACCGCGTAGCCGAGCCGGATGCCGGGAACCGCATAAAACTTCGTCATCGATCGGATGACGATCAACCGCCGGCTTTGCGCCGCAGCTCGCGCCAGCGTAAACCGCTCCTCCTCCGCGACGAAATCGAGAAACGCTTCGTCCACGATCGTATGGGGACTCTCGCAGCCTCCCTTGCCGAGGCTGCCTTCTGCAAGCGCCTGCCGCACATCGGCGGGCAGCAATCGGCCCGTCGGGTTGTTCGGGTGACCGAGGAACAGCAGGTCGCACCCCGATGCGGCCGCTTGAAGAGCAGGCAGCTGCAGCTCAAAGCCGCGGTCCGCTTGAACAGGAATATCGACAATACGGCCGCCGCATTTATGGACCGCTTCTTCGTATTCGCTGAAGGAAGGCCGCACCAGGCCGGTCGTCCCGGGCCGCAGCGCCCGCACCGTCAAATCGATCAGCTCCGCGGCTCCGTTGCCGACGAGTATGCAGGCCGGGTCAACGCCGTGTCTGGCGGCCAGCTTCAGCGTCAGCTCCCGCACAGCCGGGTCCGGATAATGCGCGAGCTCCCGCCACCGATCCGCCATCATCGCTCGTACCGCCTCCGGAGGCCCCAAAGGATTCATATTGGAGCTGAAATCCAGAAACCCGTCCTTCGGCTGTCCGAATATGTCGGCCGCCGTCCGCAAATCCCCTCCGTGTCCGTATTGTTCCAGCATGAGACACGCTCCCTTCTTGTATCATCTCACCGCCATCATCCACAGCAGCAGCAGCAGCGCCGCTTCGATCGTTTCATTCATCGCGCCGTACGTGTCGCCGGTCAAGCCGCCCAGCTTTCTGGCGATATACGTGCTCATGACCGCGCCGAGCATACCTGATGTCAAGCCGAACGCCAGCGCCAACCTTAGGCCTTCTCCGGGCGTCGAGCTTATCCAGCCGGCAGCTGTTAAGCCGCAAATGGTTAGCCAAGACAGCGCCAGAGCAAGCGCCGTTTGCACGCCCGCATGCCGCCATCCGACCCCGCGAAAAAAACCGCCCAGCCCGCCGCTTTGCGACGCTCTCGCATAGGGCCAGCCGACGATCGCCGCCACCATGAACCAGCGGCTCCACAACGGCGCAAGCGAGACGAGCGGCCAGCTGGAGGGCAGTCGTTCGCCGGATGTGCCGAGCAGCTCGGACAACAGCGACCATTTGATGAGCAGCAGCAGCACGCAAGCAATGACGCCCATGGCGCCGACGCGGCTGTCTTTCATAATTTCAAGCATACGCTCGCGAGAGCGGTGACTGAAAATTCCGTCCGCCGTATCCATGAGACCGTCCAGATGCAGCGCGCCGGTCAAGGCGATCCAGCCGCAGAGCGTCAGTGCAGCCGCTACCGTCGGCGGCAGGCCCAAGGCCGTCAGCATACCGCCGAGTACAGCAACGAGCCCCCCCAGCACCCAGCCGACGAACGGATAAAAAACGACGCTCCGCCGAAACAAAGCGTCATCGTACTCGAGCCGGACCGGCACCGGAAGCCGGGTCAAAAACTGAAAGGCCGCCGCGCAAGCGGCACCCCACGCTCCGATCAGAGCGACAACAGCGCGCATATCAGCAGCCCTCCTGCCATGAGATAACTGACGCCGTACAGCATCCCCACCGTGCGGACGATATCGTCCCGTCCGCGCTGCCGCAGCGGCCAGCCCATCCGGGCGCGTTCGCTGGCGCGCCCATGGTAGACGTTCACGCCGCCAAGCTCGATGCCCAGCGCGCCGGCCGCCGCCGATTCAGGAATGCCGCTGTTCGGACTCGGATGCAGCTTCGCGAAGCGAAGCACCGCCATCGCCGCGCGCTTTCCCGACATACCCGGCGCGCAGCACGCCCACACTACGAGCAGCAGGCCGGCCAGCCGGGCGGGTATGTAATTGAGCACATCGTCCCAGCGCGCCGAGGCCCAGCCGAAATCCGCATACTTGTCGTTCTTGTACCCGACCATCGAATCCAGCGTGTTCGTCGCCCGGTACAGCATCGCCAGCGGCGCGCCTCCCAATAAAGCGAAACAAATCGGAGCTGTGAACGCATCGACGATGTTCTCCGCCACCGTCTCCACCGTGGCGCGCGTCAGCTCCGGCTCCTCCAGCTTCGTCGTATCGCGCCCGACGATATAACCGGTGAAGGTGCGCGCTTCGGCAAGCCGTCCTTCCCGCAGCGGCACATAAACGGCCATCGCCGCTTGCTTCAGGCCTTTGACCGCGATGGTGGTCGAGATGAACCATACGTTAACCGCGTACCCAAGCCATGGATGGATCCAAAACGCCGCCCAGACGATGGCGTAGATGACGGCAAACGCCAAACCTACCGTCAGCGCTGTCAATACGAGCCCGCGCCTGCGAAGCGAAGCGGGCGGCAACGGCCGCCCGTCCTCTCTTAGCCGGCGCTCCAGCCATCCGATCCATCGCCCGATCCACACAACCGGATGCGTCAACCAGCGCCAGGCCGGATCGCCGACGATCCAATCCGTGACGATCGCGGCCAAGGCCATCCAGGCCGCTTCTTCCCAACTGTATACAAGCAACTCCGTTCCCTCGCCTTCCCCGGCTACAGACGAAACTCACGGCTTTTCAACTCAACGGCAATGCCGGCCGTAACCAGAAACACCTGGTCCGCTTCCCGGGCCAGACGCTGGTTCATACGACCGGACAAATCGCGGAATAACCGTCCCAGCTTATTTTCGGGCACAAGCCCGCTGCCGACTTCGTTCGTGACAAGCACGACAGGCCGTTCCAGCTCCCGGAAAGCTTCAACCAGCTCCCCGATCTTCCCTTCCAGCAGCCGATCGCGGGCGCTGTGCCCCTCAAAGCGCAGCAGCCAGTTCGACAGCCATAAGGTCAGGCAGTCGACCAGCACGACCGGCGCATCCGCCTGACGCAGCGTCTCCGCCAGCGCGTAAGGCGCTTCCGCCGTCGTCCATGAAAAACCGCGCTCTTCGCGCTCCTGGCGATGAAGCCCGATACGCTCTTTCATCTCTTCGTCATACGCGTGCGCCGTCGCAACGTACAACCCTTCGGGGGCGAGCGTGGCGGCATACCGCTCCGCGAAGGAGCTTTTGCCGCTGCGCGCGCCGCCCGTCACCAACACCTTCATTGCACGAGCCTCCCGATGCTATCTGTTTTTGTGAATGCCTACGCCAAATGCCAAATGCCGAACCTTGAACGAAACCGCTCAGCCGCCTCCCCTATCTCCCGTCCGCGGACCGGTGGGGCTACACCTTCTCCGGCGTACTCTTATCCACCGCTTGCGAGATGCCGGCATCGTCGAACGTCGCCATCTGGCTCATAATATTTACGGCCGCTTCGATAAGAGGGAAGGCGAGCACAGCGCCCGTTCCTTCGCCGAGCCGCATATCCATGCGCAATATCGGCGCAAGGCCGATTCGCTCCAGCAGGCGGGCATGCCCCTGCTCGTGCGACAGGTGCGAAGCGAGCATATACGACGTGCTGAGCGGGGCAAGCCGCGATGCGACCAGCGCAGCCGCCGACGAGATGAAGCCGTCGATCACGACCGGGCAGCGATGCCGGGCGGCCCCGAGAATGACGCCGACAAGCCCGGCGATCTCCAGCCCGCCCACCTTCGCCAGCACGTCGATCGGATCGTCGGCATTCGGCCGATTCCGCTCGATCGCCCGGCGAATGACGTCCTGCTTATGCGCCAGCCGCACGTCGTCAATGCCGGTCCCGCGCCCTGTCGCTTGCACCGTGTCGGTCGCGCCGAGCACGGATAAAATCGCCGAGCTGGCCGTCGTGTTGCCGATGCCCATCTCGCCCGCCGCGAACAGCCGGTAACCGCGCGCGGCCAGCTCGCCGGTCAAGTCGAAGCCGGCGGCAATCGCCGCAATCGCTTCTTCACGCGTCATCGCCGGGCCCTGCGCCATGTTGGCCGTTCCTTTGCGCACCTTGCGCGAGACGAGCGACGGATGGCTCAAGTCGGCATTCACGCCGACGTCGACGCAAACGACATCGGCTCCGACCTGGCGTGCCAGCACGTTGACGGCCGCACCGCCGTTCAAGAAGTTCAATACCATCTGCGGCGTCACTTCCGACGGGAAGGCGCTCACGCCCTCCTCGCACACGCCGTGGTCGCCGGCCATCACAATGACCGCTTTACGCGACAAATCCGGGTACAACTGCCCCGTAATCCCGGCAAGCTGCTTCGCCATATCCTCAAGCCGGCCTAAGCTGCCCGGCGGCTTCGTCAGCCGATCCAGCCGCGCTGCGGCTTCCGCCCACTTGCCGTCATTTATAGGCTCAATACCGGAAACGAAGTCCTTCCACCTGTCGTTATTCATCATGAACGCCCCCTGCCAATAAAATTTGCGGGACGCCCCGTTCGGGATGAGACACCACGAACGGCCGCGTACCGTATACCCTTTCGAGCAAATCCTCCTGCAGCACATCCCCCGCTCCGCCAATCCCGGCAATGACGCCTTCGTGCAGCAGCAGCAGCCGGTCACAATATTGCGCGGCCAAGTTCAGATCGTGAAGCACCGAGACGACCGTCATGCCGCACTCCTTCTGCCACAGGCGAATCCTATCCATCATCTCGAACTGGAAGCCGATATCGAGGAACGTCGTCGGCTCGTCCAGCAGCAGCAGCTTCGGCTGCTGCGCCATCGCCTTGCCGAGCGCGACACGCTGGCGTTCTCCGCCGCTCAGCGCGTCGACCGGGCGTTCCCGCAGCGGCTCGAGCTTGAGCCAGCGAATGACGCGGTCGACCAAGGCGGCGGCGTCTTCCGCTTCATCGCCGAACCAGTTCTGATACGGGTAACGGCCCATCTCCACCACTTCCTGCACCGTGAAGCCAACCGGCGGCAGCGCATCCTGCTGCAGCACCGCGACCTGCCGGGCCAGCGCTTTACGCGAGTACTCGCCGATCGGCTTGCCCGAAAGCTTCACCGTCCCGCCGTCTATCGGCTCGACGCCGGCCATAGCCTGCAGCAGCGTCGATTTGCCGCCGCCGTTCGGACCGAGAATGCCAAACCATTCCCCCGGCTCCACCTGAAAGTCGATGCCGTTCAGAACTGTCCGCGCGCCGTACCGCTTCACCACCCGTTCCATCGCAACCTCGATCATGGCAAGTCCCCCTTCGCCGCATTCGCCAATCTCCGCCTAACCGCCGTCCAGCCTCCTCCTTCGTTTCCTAGCGTCCCCTTACCGTTTCCCTGCTGCGCTCACACCGCTTGGTCCCGAATGATGCGCTTTCGTCGTCGCAACAAATAAGCGAAGAACGGCGCGCCCATGAATGCGGTCACCACGCCTAGCGGAATCTCCGTCGGACTAAACAGCGTGCGCGCAAGCGTATCCGCGAGCAGCACGTAGATGGCGCCGCCTATCACCGATAACGGCAGCAGCAGGCGGTAATCCGGCCCGGCGAGCAGCCGCAGCAAGTGCGGCACGAGCAGTCCGACGAACGCGATCACGCCGGAGACGGATACGGCCGCCGCCGTAATTAACGTGGAAGCGATCAATACGATCAGCTTGGTGCGCTCGATGTTGACGCCTAAGTATGCCGCTTGCCGCTCGCCTAGCGCGAATACGTTCATGGCCCGGCCGTAACCGGTCAGCACCGCTACGCCAATTACCAGGTAAGGCAGCAATATCAACGTATACGACCAACCGCGAAGCGCCAAGCTGCCCATCAGCCAAAATATAATTTCATTGATGACCTGCTTCGACATCGAGACCATCAGCGAGACCAGGGCCGACAAAAACGCCTGCATCACCACACCCGATAAAATCACCGTTTCGATCCGCAGCTTGCCATCCGCTCTCGCCAGCATCAGCACGACCGCAAGCGTTAGCGTTCCTGTACCGAAGGCGACCGCCGGAATGCTCCATTCGCCGAATACATACTGCAAGCCGAATAAGATAAGAAAGGAAGCGCCGACCGACGCGCCCGAGGAAACGCCGAGCGTGTACGGATCGGCCAGCGGATTGCGCAGCACCCCTTGGAAAGCGGCGCCAGCCAGTCCCAAGGCCGCTCCGACGAGCATCCCGAGCACGACGCGAGGCAGCCTGACCTTCCACACGATTTGCTCCGAAGACGTTTGCCAATCTACCGTTAAGCGCCCCTCCATGCCAGGCAGGTGATGCAGCAATATTTTCCAGACGTGCACGAAAGGCACCTGCACCGAGCCGACCGATAATGAGACGGTTGCGGCTAACAGAAGCAAGACAAGGCAAGGTCCGCCCCATAGCATCAGCTTCCGCTTCATTAGTTCACCAGTTCCGGATAAATCCCTTTGGCGATTTCCTTCAAGCCTTCCGTAATTCGCGGACCCGGACGGCTTGTCGTATCTTTATCGATGCCGGCCAGCTTGTTTCCTTTCACCGCTTCGAGCTGATCCCAGCCGCTGCGCTCGCGAATGATTTGGTCGAGCGATTTTTTCGACTTGTCGTCGATCAAATTTTTCGGATACAAAATGACCTGCGGGTTTGCGGCGATGACTTTCTCTTCGCTCAGCTTGACGTACCCTTTCTCCGATGCGTACACGTTGATCCCGCCTGCCGTCTCGATCAGTTCGCTCAAAAACTCGCCCGAACCGACGGTATAGCCCGGGGAAAATTCGATGAACACTTTTTTCCTCTGCTCCGGCTTTACTGATTTTACAGCGTCGACCACGCTTTGCCGATCCGCTTTCATTTGCTCGACGAGCTTCCGGGCTTCTTCTTGGCGATCGAAAATTTCGCCCATTCTCTCAATGTTCGCCAGGACGTCGTCCATCGTTTTCGGCTGTACCTGATACAGATTGATCTTCAGCTCGCGCAGCTTGTCCACCGTCGGCGCTTTCATGGAAACGCCGGTCAGAACAAGATCGGCGCCCGCTCCGATCAGCGCTTCTTCGTTCGGCTTCGTGATGCTGCCGAGCTTCGGCTTCGTCGCAGCTTCCGCCGGGTAATCGCAATAATCCGAGACGCCGACGATTTTACTCCCGAGTCCGAGCGCAAACAAGATCTCCGTTTCGCTCGGCGACGTCGAAGCGATCCGCTCCGGCGCTTTCTCAAACACGAATTCCTTGCCTGTCGCATCCTGCACCTTCAGCGGGTATGTCGTCCGCTTCGCTTGCTCCGTTCCTTCCTGCTGGCCGCTCTGCGCTTTCGGCGGGTCGACGAGCTGACCTTGGTTCGGCGCGGTCGCCTTACTGCCGCAAGCAGCCAATGCGGCCGCAAGCGCTAAGCTGACGACGGCCGTCGTCAGCTTTCGCAAGTGTCGTTTCGTGCTGGTATTCATCATCTTTTCTCTCCTTCATTCATCATTGGCTAGAACGTTCCCTTGACTGAACATACAAAAAAACCTCCGCCTGCGGACGCGAATCCGGAGCAGAGGGCATGTTTCAGACCCGGTCCCGGGTCGTAAAGACCTGGGGCCGGAGCAAACCGCCGCTGCGCTCCTTTTCCGCGAAAGGAACAAGCGTATGAAGTTCGGGCAGGTTTCCTGGCTTCCGGGCTCCTTTCGGCGCTTTCTCGCCTTCCCAACCGGCAATTGCCGGCAAGTGGCTATCAGAGAGAGCTTATCGCCCGGTTACAGTGGCGGGACCGCGCCGGAATCGCACCGGCTTCCCTTTTAACCTGCGAACCAGCGGCTTTCGCCGCCCGCAGGCACCCGAACCTTTATTTAGAACAACGCCGCTTATTGCCCAATCGTTCAGGACAACGGCTATTTTTGCGCAATGTGCTTCATCACTTGCTTCGCTTTTTCAATATCCGGCGCATTTTGCGGAATGAACGCGTACAAGTCTTGGCCGCTCAGGCCCAGATCGGCGAACCATGTCGTCTTCTCGACCGGGATGCCGAATAAGTGCTTTTCGAGCTTGCCGTCCGGATTCCCGTCCACCGGCAGTTCCAGCACTCCGTCCGGGAAGTCTTCCGCCTTCGCCAATTCGTCGAGCGGCACGTATCCACCCTGCTTACCCAAGCCCCGGAATTGATCGCCGGGAAGGATGAGAATACCGTTACCGGCCGCCGCAACCTCAATGATCATCTTCTCGAGCGAAAACATCGGGGAGACCGCGACAGCCACCGTTGGGGCTTCTCCCACTTTAGACACAAGGGCCGCTTCAAGCTTCTCCGCCGCACCGCCCGGCATGCTTGTCGATGACATGATAAAAATCGGCACGTCCGCTTTCGTTCCTCCGCCGCCGCATCCGGCCAGAAGCATAAGGACCAACGCGATGACCAGCCAGCTTCCTTTCCTCAAATCCTTTTCCTCCCATTTGCCGCGTTGCGTCAAAACATTCATCTGCCAGGTCTCTATCGACCTATCTTACCATACCCGAAAGGCTTGTATCAAAATATAAGGAATAACGAAAAGAAGCCGTTCAGGAACGGCTTCCACGATGACGATTCATATATTCATTAATTTTAATGTCCAGTTCCATGCTAATCTCGACGACTCGAGGGGAAGTTAACGTATTCCCGCTTTGGACTAACGATTCCAGCTCTTGTCGCAGACGGTAAATTTCATCTTCTAAAGACGTTGCGGATGAGTTTGTTTTCCGTTTACCAAAAATCCACTTGGCATTGCGATCGTTCTCTTGAATCCATACGACGTTCAAATACTGCCGAAGCCGATATTCCGGAAATGCCATCGTTCATCCCTCCCGTTCCCGATCTTTAGACCTATGGATAACAGCTTCATAAAGGATTTATCTATGAAACTTCCATACATCTAACATACCAGTTTTGGAGAAACTTGAAAATGACTATTTTTGTCGAACCTACAACTTTTTCATGAAATTTCCTATTCGATCGATCGCTTCCGTCAATTGACTGACCGAATAGGCGTAGGAACAGCGTAAAAAACCTTCGCCGCCCAGTCCGAACGCAGATCCGGGCACCGCCGCGACCTTCCCCTCGAATAAAAGGCGCTGCGCAAATTCCTCCGAGGTAAGGCCGGTCGCTTGAATCGAAGGAAACGCATAAAACGCTCCTTGCGGCTCATGGCACGGCAAACCGATCTGGCTGAAACCATGCACAACTAACCGCCTGCGCTGATTGTACGACTCCACCATCCGGTCCTTCTCCTCCAGCCCGTGCCGAAGCGCTTCGATGGCCGCCACTTGGCCCATTGACGGCGCGCACATGACGGTGTATTGATGGATTTTCAGCATGGCCGCAATCAAATCGCGGTGTCCGCAAGCATACCCCATCCGCCATCCGGTCATGGCGAAAGCCTTGGAGAACCCGCTAACCAGAATCGTCCGGTCGCGCATGCCGGGTATGGAGGCGAAGCTGACGTGCTTTTTCTCATACGTCAGCTCGGCGTATATTTCGTCCGAGATGACGATAAGATCGTGCTCCTCGACGATTTTGGCGATAGGCAGCCAATCCTCATAGGTCATGATGCCTCCCGTCGGATTGCTGGGGTAGCACAAAATCAGCACTTTAGAGCGAGGCGTGATGGCCGCTTTCAATGCTTCAGGCGTCAGCTTGAACTGATCTTTGGCGAACGTCTCGATCCCTACGGGAATGCCGCCGCCGATTTTCGTAATCGGGCTATACGAAATATAACAAGGCTCCGGGATCAGAATCTCGTCGCCCGGCGTAACCAACACGCGAAGCGCCAGGTCGATCGCTTCGCTGCCGCCGACCGTAACGAGCACCTCGTCCGTCGGTTCGTAAGGGACCTGGAACGAATCGTACAAGTATTCGGCGATAGCTTCGCGCAGCTCCGGCAAGCCGGAATTCGGCGTATATTTGGTGTTTCCCCTCTCCAGCGCATAGACGCATGCTTCTCTGACGTGCCAAGGCGTGCTAAAGTCCGGTTCGCCGACGCCAAGGGAGATGATATCTTTACTGCCGACAGTCAGATCGAAAAACTTGCGGATCCCCGAAGGCGGAATTTCGCGTACAAGCGGAGCAATATAGCTCGACATCGATTTCTTGGTTTGACTTTGACTTTGTTGTTCTATCATCGTTCACGACGTCCTTTACGGTGAGATTAGCAGACGGCTGTCGTCCTGATGATCCTCGAACGAAATCCCGTCCTGTTTATACTTTTTCAAAATAAAATGCGTCTTCGTCGACAGCACGCGATCGATCGGGGACAACTTGTTCGATACGAACGACGCGACTTCCTTGAGCGTCTTGCCTTCAATTTCAACAAGCAAATCGTACGCTCCCGACATCAAGTAAACCGACTTCACTTCCGGATATAAGTTAATACGCTCCGCTATGGCATCGAAACCGCGGCCGCGTTCAGGTGTAATCTGCACTTCGATTAAAGCGGTGACTTTCTCGCTATCCACTTTGGCCCAATTCACGACCGTCGCGTATTTTACGATAACGTTCGCTTCCTCGAGCTCGCGGATCGCCTCCGCCACTTCCGCCTCCGGTGCCGCAAGCATAGTCGCGATCAGGGCTGGTGTGCGGCGAGCGTCTTCCTTCAGCAGCTCAATGATTTTCATTTTGAATTGTTCCATGGACTCATCCTCCTGTTTAAACAAGAAACTATTTCTTCATATTACACCTATCGCACCCGCTTGGCAAAGCAAAAATAGGTGATTCCTCTTCGAGGTTCCGGGCGCAAAAAAAAGGCGTTCAGCTTCACTCCGCTGGACACCTGATATGGGCACTGGTAGGATTGGCGGGCTTGGCCGCTATGAATGAACGGACGACTTCGACGATGCAACGGGCAGCAGCTTACGCATATACATTTCAATCTCCCGGTTACGGTACTCCGGCAATATGGAAAATTCCATCTGCGAAGCGGCGTTATTGTCCGACAGCCGGCCGAGGCCAACTAATCGTTCTTGATCATAAGCGGCGATAATACGCCCGCTTTGACATATCGTTTCATATTCGAAGACCGGAAAGCCGTCGGCTTCTCCCGCCATAGAGTCGATCCATTGACGAAATTGCGCTTCACCCGGAAGCTCGTTATGCAGCGCGATTTTCATTTCGCGATTCTCCTCCCCTGATTCAGGACCGTAACATCCACCTGCTTTATATTGATTATTATACACATTATTGAATAAATATGCAAACTATCTGAATGAAAAATACCCGGCTTCTTAGCCGAGTATCTTTGTATTCGTTTAAAAAATATCCATGCTTAAATAGCGTTCGCCCGTATCGGGAGCTATGCATAACACCCGTTTGCCGGCTCCAAGCCTGCGCGCCACCTGCAACCCGGTCCACACCGACGCCCCTGCCGACGGCCCGACAAGAATGCCCTCGCGCCTGGCGAGCTCGCGCATCGTATGCAGCGCGTCCTCGTCGGATACTTGCACAATCTCGTCGTATACGCTCGTATTCAAGATCGCCGGAACAAAGCCCGGGCTCGTCCCGACCAGCTTGTGCGGCCCCGGCTTGCCTCCGGACAGCACCGGCGAGCCCTTAGGCTCGACGACATAAACCTGGATGTCCGGCAGCTCCTTGCGAAGCGCTTCACCCGTACCGGTAATCGTGCCTCCCGTTCCGGAAGTGGCGACGAACGCATCGAGACGCCCTTCCATCTGCTCGAGAATTTCGAGCGCCGTCGTCACCCGGTGGATGTCCGGGTTCGCGGGGTTTTCAAACTGCTGCGGAATGAAGCTGTCGGGGATTTGCCCGCGAAGCTCCTCGGCCTTCCGGATAGCCCCTGGCATGCGCTCCTCGGCTGGCGTGAGCACAACTTCGGCCCCATAGGCTTTCAGAATATTAATCCGCTCCTTCGACATATTATCCGGCATGATCAATATCGCCCGGTACCCTTTGGCCGCCGCATTCATCGCCAGTCCGATCCCCGTGTTCCCGCTCGTCGGCTCGATAATCGTAGCCCCCGGCTTCAGACGCCCGTCCTTCTCAGCTTGTATAATCAAATTATAAGCGGCCCGGTCCTTCACGCTGCCGCTGGGATTGAAATATTCAAGCTTTACATACAATTCGGCATCGTCTTCGCCTGCCAGCCGCCGAATCCGAACTGCGGGAGTGTCCCCGATCAGCTCGGTGATGCTGTTTACCATTCTTGTTCGCTTCGTCATACCGCGCCGCTCCTTTACTTCCGCTTGCGCCGGGTGCGAACACCCGGGCCTATGGCCTTAATTGTAAAGACCCGGACCGCCCGAGGTCAAGTCGGCCGTTTGTCTGGCCCGCCATCACGCGGCATGCGCCTTGCGCATGAAGTAATAGGCGGCCAGCGGCGAGCTGCCGATGCCGAGCAGCAGCCAGTTCATCACCGCAGGAGAGCTCGCGAAGGAAATGACGGCGATGAACACGGCTGTGCCGAGCAGCCTTCCCGCATTCAGCGCCAGCTCGCGCATAACGATGTACTCCTCGCGAAGCTTCGCGCTCTCCTCTTCTTTGCCGATTAAATCGAAGACGATAGTCGTCATAGGGATGCTGTACAGCGGATAGAAAATCGCGGCCCCTATTCCAAAAATCAGCAGCGTCGTGAAGCTTACCTTCCAGAAGAAAGGCAAAATGATCAGAACCAGCATCACAACGCCGATCAGCATGGCCATTCGCCGAAATCTTGGCTTCAACAGACGCCCTGCCAGCATGAAGAACACCAGCGAGACGGCCGAGGAAATGAGCGCGAAATTGCCGAGCTTCATCTCGTTGCCCGTATGCACATACACGAGCAGCGCAATCATGAAGCCGAACACGCCCTCGCGGCAGCCTTGAGCGACAAGCGCGGCGCTGACCGTGCGCCATGCGGTATCCTTTTGCCTTAAACATCGCCATGTCAGCATCCATTCATAAGTGCCGGTCGTCTTCCGCTTTTTCAGAAAAAAGCTGACGATCACGCCGACGACAAAGACGACCAGCGACAGCGTAAAAATAAACCGGTATCCGCTGACGGCGCCCATTCGTACGATCAACATACCGGAAAGCCACGGGGCAATCATCCCGACGCCCGACCCGATGAGGCCGACCCAGCCGTTGAACCGGTCACGACTGTCGGGATCCGTCACTTCGAAATAAACGACATTGAACGCAAGCCAAAAAAAGCCCGCGGCGAGCCCCTGCGTTACGCCGAGCAGCACGAAATATTCAGCTGCGCTTTCGCCGAACCACAGCACAATCAAGTAGAACAGCGCGGAAACCGCCACGCCGGCACGCAGACAATTCATCTTGTTATGTTCCTTCACCCATTTACCCGAGACCCAGAACGTCAGCGCCATCGTCAAATGATGAATCAGCGTAAACCAACCGATCAGCGTGAAATCTTGCTTCGCCTTCCACAAGTACACGTTAACGAACGTCCCGGATAAAGCGTTGCCTGCCGCAAAAAAACCGCTTACCGCAAGCAGCAGTCTGGACTGTGCGGAGAGCGGCTCGCCTTTCTTCAGGACGGATTTGCGGCCGCCCCGCTTTCCTTCCTCTTCATGTTCCCCCCGCACCTCACGCCATTCGTGCCGGTCTTTCCCGTCTTGCAGCAAGCCCGTCCTGCCATGGTGCGAATCATGTTTCGATCCGGTGTACATGCCCTCACCCTCTCTTTGGAGTGTGTAAGCTTTAGCTTCCCCAATCGGCCGGAAAGCATGACCTGAAGCAAAAAAAAGAAATCCTCCGCCGGCGGCCCAGCTTCGGATTCCCTTTTTTTGTACATCGTTGCTATCGAATTTACGCCTTCCCGTGCTGCTTGAGCAGCTCGATCATCGCCACGCGATCCTTCTCCGCCAATACATGCTCAACCTTGAAGCATGACGGGCAAACGTATACCTGGCTCGCATGCGAAGCGGAAAGCAGCGGTTTCTTGATCGCCTGATGAACGAACGGTACGAACGAATCCGGCGACGTCCGGGTGCCCGCGAGCAGCATAAAGCTTTGACAGGACGTGCACTCGGGCGCTTCCTCTTGATGGTCCAGCAGCCGCTGCACGCCTTCCTCATATTCGTCGTCCATGGCTTCCAGCTCGGCCTCGTCCATATCGTCGTATTCTTCGTCTTCATCCTCGTCAAACTGGATCGATTGTCCTGTCTGCTTGACCGTTAATTGAATGCTGCGGTAATCGCCCAAGTCATTATAGCAATGCGGACACGAAGTCTCCGGTCCGATCTCGGGATCCCATACAATTTCGGTTTGGCACCAAGGGCAAAACAAATCTTCCGCTTGCGACAATCGTCATACCTCCTCGGGTGACCGGCCTCGGGTCCATGCTCCATATCGCCGGGCCACTCTCTTCATGCATATTTAATAAAATAGTAAACGCCCGCGCCCAAAAACACAAGCGCAAGCGCAAACAAGGTCCCCCATAAATACTTCAATCTCCGCACCTCTCCCTCGGGGCTTGTTCATCTTCTATTGGTGTCTGCAAGCCGGTGCCCTTAGGTCACGCTCGCGCCGATCACATACGAGAGCGAGATGGAAAGAATCATCGAGAGAAAGCCGACCGCGCGATTATCCTTTTGGATTTGTTCGTCGATTTTGAAGTAGGGCGTCAAAAACTCAAAAATAAAATAGGCTGCAAGCAGCAATACAAAACCGTATCCCGCCCAAATCAGCGAATGCAGTACGGAATCGTTGTTAAGAATCGCAAACCGGAACAAGTTGCATATGCCGAAAATTTTACCGCCCGTCGCCATCGCAACCGCCACATTGCCGTTCTTGATTTCTTCCCAATCCTTGTATTTCGTAACCAACTCGAAAACCGCCAAGAAGACGACGAGCGCCAATACGGCGACCGAAAAAAACGCCAAGGTTTCCACATACGGATTTCCCATCAAACGATCCACCTCTTCATTCATCATGATCGATTGCCCCTGCCTCTCCATGCATATGGTTGCTCACATCCGAGAACAGCCGACGAGACTGAAGGCGATTAACCTTCAGTCTCGTCCATATCGTCTTATTCCGATTGTTTCTTGGCAGCCAGTTTGGCACGCAAAGCGGCTAGCTCGTCTTCGACGCCGTCGTTCTTGCCAAGCGCATCGAGCTCGTCGTCCAAGCTTTTGTTTTTGCCGCGCAGTTCATTGCTCGCTTCGGCTTCCGCTTCAAGCTGAAGCACCTTCTCGCTCATACGGTCGAAGCCTTTGGCCGCATTATCGGTACCGAAGCCGGACATCGCCTGGTTGATTTGCTTCTGCGCTTTAGCCGCTTCCGCCCGGGCCACCAGCACTTCCTTCTTGCTCTTCAACTTGCCGAATTCGTCTTTCATTTCGGCCAGCTGGCCGCGAAGGCGATCTGCATTCGCTTTGGCCGTATCGAACTGCGCTTTCATTTCGTCGTAACGCGCCTGATGCTCCTTCTTGTCCTGAAGCGCGCGGCGGGCCAAATCTTCGTTGCCGGATTCAAGCGCCTTGAGCGCCTGCTCTTCGCGCTTTTGCACCATTTCCAGCGCTTCCTCATACTGCTGCTTGAACTTTTTCTCAATCGCGATCTGCTTCGCGACTGCGGTTTCCGCTTCGAGGATGTCCTCTTCCATATCGCGGAGGAACTGGTTCAGCATTTTCACCGGATCTTCGGCCTTGTCAAGCAAGTCGTTAATCGAAGCCATCGTCAAATCGCGCAATCGTTTAAAAATCCCCATCTTTACCTAACATCCTCTCAAATTATTATTTATGTGGAAAACAAGCCTGCAGACCCTTCAACCTGAACATCGATGTTTACACTTCTTTATTACGAAAGCAAGAGGCTTTTCGTTTCAGAGGATCGCAGAAAAAATTCGATATGCGCGTTCGACTCGGGACTATTTCAGTTCGGCAACGGTTACTCCGGCCCCGCCCTCATTGTAATTGCCCATGCGGTAGCTTTTCACATGCTTGTGCTTGCGTAAATATTCTTGCACCCCGGAACGCAGAACGCCGGTTCCTTTGCCGTGAATGATATAGACCTGGCCGAAATTCGCCAAATACGATTCGTCGAGAAATCTGTCGATTTCCACAATCGCCTCCTCGACATTCGCGCCCCGCAGATCAAGCTCCATCTTCGCGTTGTCGTCACGCGTCCGCTTCAGGCTTGACGTCGCCTTCGGCTGCTGGGGCTTCGGCTGCGCGGAAGCCGCTTTAATCAGCTCAACGTCAGCTTTATTCACCTTCAGCTTGAGAATGCCGAGCTGTACCGAAACCTCATGCTCGCCCACGATCTCGACGACATGACCCTTCTGCCCGACCGTGGTCACGAGCACCTCGTCGCCCGGCTCCAGGCGATCCGGCTTCTTCTTCGCCGATTTGACCGCGTGTTTGGCCTTCAACTCCGGCACGGCGTCGTTCATTTTACGCTTCAGCTCGCTGATCTTGTGATCCTTAACGCCCCCGGCCTCCTCGCGCTGCAGGCGGCGCAGCTCGGCAATGACTTCCTCGGCTTCGCGCCGGGCTTTAGCTACCGCCTCCCGCGCTTCGCGTTCGGCGCGCTCGAGCATCTTGTCGCGCTGTTCTTCAAACTTCTGCCGTTCGCGCTTCAGCTCCTCGCGGAGCGTCTCGACTTCGTTGCGCAGCTGTGCCGCCGTCGTCCGCTCGGCTTCAGCCTGCAGCGTGTTCTCCTCGAGCGTGGCAATCATCGATTCAACCCGCTGCTCTTCCTCGCCCACTTGACCGCGAGCGCTCTCGATGATGGCGCGCGGCAGGCCAAGCCGCTCGGCAATCGCGAACGCGTTGCTTCGTCCGGGCACGCCGATCAGCAGCCGGTAAGTCGGCCGCAGCGTCTGCACGTCGAACTCCATGCTGGCGTTAATGACGCCTGGACGGTCGTACGCGTACGCCTTCAACTCGCTGTAATGCGTCGTGGCGATAATCCGGCAGCCCATCCGGTGCATGAAATCAAGAATCGAGATGGCGAGGGCAGAGCCTTCCGCAGGATCCGTGCCGGCGCCGAGCTCGTCGAGGAGCACCAGGCTTTTTGGCGTCATTTCTTTCAGAATCCGGATAATATTCGTCATGTGGCTGGAGAACGTACTGAGGTTTTGCTCGATGCTTTGCTCGTCGCCAATATCGGCGTAAATGGCGTCGAAGACGCACAATTGACTGCCCTCTTCGGCCGGAACGAACAGTCCCGACATCGCCATCAGCGACAGCAGACCGACCGTTTTCAACGAGACGGTCTTACCGCCTGTATTCGGGCCGGTAACGATGATGGAAGAATATTTATTGCCGATTTCCACGTCGATCGGTACGACTTGCTCGCTCGCGATGAGCGGATGCCGGCCGCGCTTCAGCTTGATGAAGCCGCGGTCGTTCAAAATCGGCAGCGTCGCTTTCATCTCCCGGGCGAGTCCCGCTTTGGCGAAAATAAAATCGAGCTCGGCCAGCGCCTCGACATTGACGAGCAGCGTATCCGCGGCTTCGGCGACGAGCACCGTCAGCATGCGCAATATTTTTTCGACTTCGATTTCTTCCTTGAGCTTCAGCTCGCGGACGCGGTTATTCATCTGTACGACGGCTTCCGGCTCAATAAACAACGTGGCGCCCGACGCCGACTGATCATGGATCATTCCGCCAAAATGACTGCGGTATTCCTGCTTCACCGGGATGACATACCGGTCATTGCGGATCGTGACCAGGTTGTCCTGCAGCATTTTTTGAATCGAGGGGGTACGCACCATCTGCTCCAGACGCTCACGCGCCTTCGATTCGCTGCCCCGCAGCTCATGACGGATCCGCGCCAGCTCCGGACTTGCGCTATCGACCACGTTCGCATTCTCGTCGATACATTGGCGGATGCGGTCTTCCATCGGCTTATGATCGGTTAGCTGTCCAATAAGCTCCATTAATGACGGGATCGCGTAATCGTCGTTTACGTCGCTTAAGAAGCGTCCCAGCCGCCTGCCGCCCTGACTCGTCATCGCGACGTCGAGCAGCTCCGACGGATTCAGAACGCCGCCGATGCGCGCGCGATGCAAGGCGTTCCGAATATTCCGAATACCGCCGAACGGCGCCGCGCCCTTGAGACGGTCGGCATTGACCGCTTCGTCGGTCGCTTGAAGCCTTTTTTTCACCTCGGGAAACAGTCCGCTAGGCACCGTCTCCAGCACCCGTTCTTGTCCGAGCGAGGTTGAAGCATGGTTGGCGCACCGTTCCAAGACGGAGTGATAGTCCAGCGTATTCAATATTTTTTCATTATACGATTTCGTAGGTTTCATCAGTTTCCCCATGGGTCCCTGCCTTTCTGGCTTAACCATTTACACCTGCTATTATATCCAACTTGCGGAACCAAAGCGAATGATTTTCCCTTCACCTTCCATTCATACCGGCCGGGGTTCAAGGCAACCCTAAATGTTGCACCGGATGAGCATGCTGCACAATAAGTTCCGCTAAGGAGGAATGAGTCTGATGTATCTGTTAGGTCATCTAGTCCGATTTATTGTCTCCGCTCTTATGCTGCTCGTAGTAAGCTGGATCGTTCCCGGCTTCACTGTCGGAGGATTCTGGAGCGCGTTCTTCCTGGCCCTGGTCATCGCTGTCGCCGCCTGGGTTATCGAAGGCGTGTTCGGCAAGCGAATTACGCCGTTCGGCCGGGGTATCGTCGGTTTTCTCGTGAGCGCACTCGTCATTTGGCTCGCCCAGTTTATTGTCGGCGGCGTTTCGACAAGCATTGTCGGCGCGATTCTGGCCGCCCTTGTGGTCGGGATTATCGATTTGTTCATTCCGGTCAAAACGCCGTTCGAACATGGCATTTCAGGACGGGAAGACGCCAAGTAACAACCACGGTTCATCCCAGCCGCGAACGAACCGTTTCCCGCGGTGCGGCTGGGTTTTTCACTTGCCCGGGCTACTTCACGATCTGTTCATATTGTTGTCACCCGCCCGACACAGCCAAAAGTCCCTCTTCGAGTTACACTTACTTTACGGGATGCAGCAATGCCCGGACATGTAAATGAGACGGAGGGATTACAAATGAGAATCAAGATGAATATGAATAAATGGATCGTAACGTTAGCGGCATTCGCCCTTATGCTTTCCTTAGCGGCATGCGGGGCGAAGGAAGCCCCTAAAGCGGCAGAGCAGCCGCCAGCTTCGACAGGAGCTTCCAGCTCAAGCTCCTCGGCTCAGCAAGTGAAGCTGGTCGCCACCAATTTCCAATTCGATCAGAAGGAATACAAGGTGAAACAAGGCCAAGACGTCACCTTTACGCTGGAAAACAAAGAAGGCATGCACGGCATCTCGATCAACGGTTTGAATGTGAAGCTGGATAACGGGTCGAAGACGGCTACCGTGAAGGCCGACAAAGCCGGCACCTATGATATTATTTGCACCGTTCCTTGCGGGCAGGGCCACATCTCCATGAAATCGAAATTGATCGTCGAATAAATCGAATATACCGCAGAAGCGTCCTTTCTCGAAAGGGACGCTTTTTTTATGAAGTAACTTTTCCTTATGCGATTTATCAGGAAATATAATTTCCCCTCTGTACCAGCGGCTGTTATAATAATAAAAAATCGGCAAAGGAGCGGACAGGATGGTAAATTTGGCAAGCTTGAAGGGAAAAACGGCGATTGTTACAGGAGCAGGAACAGGACTTGGACGGGCTACGGCGATAACGTTGGCGGCCGCGGGCGTTACCGTCGTATTGTGCGGCCGGCGACTCGGTAAAATCGAAGCGGTCGCCGCCGAAATTGCAGCCAGCGGCGGCTCGGCCTTGGCCGTACAGGCCGACGTCAGCCAAGAAGCCGATGTAAATAGGCTTGTTCGCACAGCCGTGGAACGATTCGGTACGATTCATATTCTGATTAATAACGCCGCCGTTTACGAAACCGGACAAGTGATTGATACGGAGCTCTCGGCTTGGAACGAACAGATCAGCGTCAACCTCACCGGAGCCTTCCTGATGACGCGCGCCGTGCTGCCGACGATGCGCAAGCAAAAAGGCGGGCACATCATCAACATCACCTCTTCGCTCGCTACCAACGGAGCGGGCGGCTTCGCCGCATACAGCGCCAGCAAAGCCGGGCTCGAGTCGCTGACCCGGACAACGGCCGAGGAAGAAAGCAGCTACCGGATTCTGGCGAACCTGTTCAATCCAGGCACGATCAAGTCCGAAATGCACGCCACCGGTAAAGACCCGCACCTCGTCGCCCCGGATATCGCTGCTCTGGCTGCGCTAAGCAACCCCGGCTTCACCGGGAGGCTGGTCGAAGCGGGAACGGTGTTGGAATAAGGCGCATAGCGCGAAAGCGGGGAGCCGAAGGCGGAACGCGAAGGCGAGAAGGCTGGCTCGGTGGCCGCAGCGGCGGGACGCGATGACAGGGACGCGATCGCGGAACCAGATGCGTTATCCACGTTTTTGTTTTGGCGTTTGGTATAATAGCGGAACTTGGGGCGGCTGCGGTCGCATTTTCACCTCTCTGCAGCGTTTGTAGCGAAATTCCCCCGTATAAGAGACCACAGTTCCGCTTTTGCCCGAATGGGTGCTGAAAGTTGAGAATCAAGGTACCCGTGTTCCGCTATTTTTGGAAAGTATGCCAAAAAGGACTCCTTGCGGAGTCCCTGACGGTGAACACAATTTGGTCACTGCTCTGAACCTTATGAATCTCGGGTCTACCCTCATTGAACACTATGCAGTACGGATACTACAATAACGTCTCTGCGGCACATCCCCTCGCTTCTAGTCGGATTCAACAACAACTTCCCCGGCATTGCTCGTTAGAACCTCCAACGGAACCACACCTCTCTCGCTTTCACCGTCGAAGTCTAATATGAACCGTTCATCTCGAAAATATACGCCGCTCGTCAAACCTATTTTGCATGATGGCCTGTGGTGAACGTCGGACATCTCATAGATGCAGATCGCAGCGGCATGGCAAGCGCTGTACAAGTTACGCTTTCACCCGCTCCGAGCGGTTCTCCCACATTTCCTGCAGCTTGTCGGTCACGACGGGCGTATGCTCCAACATATACGGGGCTGTCATCGACGTTTGGAGCAAGCGCTGCGCCGTATCGTTAGGAAAGACCGTCATGACGTGTACGGCGATCAACGCGATCAGCCCCGCTTCCACGAACCCGAGCGCGGCGCCGCTCCACTTGTTTACCGTCTTGATGCCCGGTGCGGCGGCCAGCCAGTTCAGCAGCCTTCCGGCTACGCTGAAGCCGAGCTTGACGCCAAACAGCAGAATGCCGAAAGCCAGCGCGTTGTAGACATACGTATCGAGATGCAGGCCTTCCGCCAAAAACGCGTACTTGCGGTACGTCTCATGCTCCGACAAGTTCAACAGGCTGCGAATCCACGGGGCCGTGTCGTCATAAAAAGCAAACGCCGCGACATAGGCCAGAAACAAACCGACAAACGAAACGAGTTGCCCGACGAAACCGCGGGCGTAACCGAGCACGGTTCCGGCGGCAACGACCGCCAGAACCGCGTAATCCAAGCCATTCATCGGCTGCATGCTAATCTTTCTCCACAAGTTCGATCCACTCGTTATATTCGACCTGCAGCTTCTCGTATTCCGATTTCAGCGATTCCAGCTCGCGGAACACCCGCTCGGCCTTCTCCTGCTGCGCGTCATACTCGGCTTGCAGCGCTTGGTGCTGCCCGATTTGGAGCTTCAGCTCCTCTTGCAGCTCATTGTACAGCTCCACCTGCAAGCTAAGTTCACGCTGCTGTGAGACGAACTCTTTCTGCAATTGACCGGCCTGCGAAACCGCAGCTTCCAGTTCGTTAATCCGCGAGGCTTGCGAGGCAAGACGGGCAGTCAGGACGTTGTGCTCTTCGAGCGACGTTTTTTGCTTCGCTTCCCAGGCCGCGCATTGTTCCTGCAGGGCGCGACTGAATTCTTGGGCGCCCAACACTTCCTTCTGCGCGTCGATCAAGCGGCGTTCCCGTTCTTCAAGCTGACGCTCGAGCTCGGCAAGCCGCGTTCGAAGCTGTTCATTCTCTTGGGTGCTCGAGGACTCCTGCTCCGCGAGCCGTTGAACCATCTCTTGATACTTCTTCTGGAGCTCGTCATACAGCTCCTGCACCAGCCCAAGCTCCTCCTGCTTGCCCTGCAGCAAGGTACGCAGCTCGTCCGCTTGTGACGCCTGGATTTCGCTCCGCCGCTGCCACTGGCTGCTGCTCTCCTGCAGCTGCAGGTTATACGCCTGCTGCTGCCCGAGCTGCCGCTCCAGCTCCTGGCCGCGCTGCTCCCGCTCCGCGAGCTCCTGCTGCAGCTCCGCTGCCCGGGCCGCCCGCGCCTCCAGCTCCACTCGCGCACGAGCCTCCGCCTCGGCCAGCTCGCTCACACGGCGCTGCTCCAGCGCCTCCAGTTCGCGGGCATGCTCCGCGCGCAGCGCTGCCTCCGCTTCCGCCAGCTCCCGTATGCGCGCAGCTTCCGCCTCAAGCGCCTGACGCAGCTCCGCTTCTCGCGTTACGCTGTCTTCGCGCTGACCGGCCAGCTCGGCTTCGAGCACGCCGTACAGCTCAAGCTGCAGCTCGAGCTCCTCCGCCTGCTCCCGCTGAGCCGAACGCAGCGCCTCCAGCTCCGCCTGCAGCCCATCCGCACGCTGCTGCTGCTCGCGGCATTGCTCGAGCTGCTCGCCAAGCTGCACCTGCAGCCGGCGGTGCTGCTCTTGCTGCTCGCGCAGCTCCTCTGCCCTGCGCTGCTCGGCCGCTTCGAGCGCGCGAGCGGTCTCCGCTTCGCACTCCGCCAGCCGCGCGTCAGCCGCCGCTGCCTGCTCGGCCGCTTCCCGTCCAAGCTCCGCAATGCGGCGCTCCAGCTCCGCTTCGCGCTCCGCCAGACGCGCGTCGGCCGCTGCCGCCTGCTCGGCCGCTTCCTGCTTCAGCTCGGCTTGGCGCGCTGCCTCCACTTCGAGCGCAAGCCGCGCGCGCTCTTCCGAGGCGGCCAGCTGCGCTTTCAGCTCCGCTTCACGCGAGCTGCTTTGCTCCAGCAGCTCGTCATAGAGCGCCACCTGCAGCTCCACTTCCTGCTGCCTGCCGCCGAGCTGCTCCTGCAGCTGATCCAGCTGCTCGCTCAGCTCGGCGTACTGCCGCTCGCCCGTCGCGACGCGCTCAGCAAGAAGCTCCCGCTCAGCGGACAAGCCGCTCAAGCGAAGCTCCAACGCAGCACGCGACTCTTCGCCTTCGCGCAGCCGCAACGCGAGCTGCTCCGCTTCGCGTGACTGCTCGGCCGTAAGCTCCTCCAGCTCGCGCAGCCGCGCCGCCAGCGTCTCGCGCTCTCCTTGCGCTTCACCCAAACGGCGCTCCAGCTCGGCGCGCTGCCGCTCGCAGTCAGCGATCTGCTGCGCAGCTTGCTCCGCTTTGCGCAATTGCTCCGCATGCTCCAGCTCCAGCGCCGCCAAGCTTTCCGCCAGACGGCTGCGCTGCGATTGCTCTTCGCCGAGACGCAGCCGCAGTTCCTCGCGCAGGCGCTCGCTTTCCTGCAGCAGCTGCCCCAGACGCTCCGTCTCGCGAGCCTGCTCCGCGCTGCGTCCTTCGAACTCGCGCGCACGCTCCAGCGCTTCGGCCATCTGCACTTCGAGCTGGGTCAGCCGTTCCTCCCGGATGCGCAGCAGCTCGGTTTTCTCGGTCAGCTCCGTTTCAGCGACTTCGTACAAAGCGCCCAGCTCCTCGACCTGCCCCTGCAGCTCGACTTGCTTCCCTTCGAACGCCGCTTTAACGGCAAGCAGCTCATCGCGTTCCGCCGACAACGACCGCAGCCGCTCGCGATCGGCGTCAACCGACTGTTGAAGCTCCCCATACTTATCCGTTAAAGCCGCCAGCTCGCCCTGCACCCTCGCAAGCTCCCGCTGCTGTTCCTGCGCAGCTTCGACCTCCTGCTGCATGCGGGTCCATTCGTCCGCCATATTGACGGCCGCAAGAACGGCGATTTTAGGCAGATCCAGACGCGGACTGCCGGCGGCGATGCGGTGCATTTGGTCGTTCACGACGGCAACGACGCGTTTTATATAGGAAGGGCTGGATTTGGATACTAATTTATATTGGGAGCCATAGATGTCGACGGTCATCCGTACTTTATCTTCACCGTTCACGAAGCCGTTCCCCTTTCACACAAAAAATTCTCCGTATCCTGAATTATTCGATACGGAGAATTGCTTTTCCTGCTAGGAGTTAATACGTTTTGTCGGTCAAAAGCAGCCTTCGTTATTTACGCAATTCCGCGCCGTAGGAAGCTTCCAGCGCCGCCACGACGCGGACGTGCAGCTCGCTGACTTCCTCGTCGGTCAGCGTCCGCTCAGGCGTCCGGTAGACGAGCGATATCGCAACGCTCTTCTTCGACGAGTCGATCCGGTCGCCTGTGTAAATATCGAACACCTGAATCGATTCGAGCCAATCGCCGGCCGTAGCTTGCGCCGTTGCGATCAGATCGCCGACGGCGACAGCGCGGTCCACCACGAGCGCCATATCGCGAGTAATCGCCGGGAACCGGGGCAGTTGGCGGTACGTAAACCGTTCGCCGGCCAGCTTCGCGAGCGTCTCCAGCTCCACTTCGAGCACATACGTGTCGGCGAGATCTTTGGCCTGCTGCAGCGCGGGGTGAAGCTGACCGATCGTACCGATCACCCGGCAAACGCCGTCTTCCTCCACTTCGATCGAAGCGGTACGTCCCGGATGGAAGCCTTCCGGCTTAGCAGCGACGTAACGAATGCCCTCGATGCCCAAGTACGACACAACGCGCTCAAACACACCCTTCAGGTCGAAAAAGTCGACATTGCCCGGCTTTCCGGTCCAATGCAGCTCGCTGCGCTTGCCGGTCATCAGCGCGGACAGCAGCAGCTTCTCTTCCGGAAGCTTGCTCAGCGACGACTCGCTGCTCAAGAAGACGCGTCCGATCTCAAACAGCGCCACGTCGTCGATGTTCCGGTTGCGGTTATACAAGGCCGCATCGATCAAATGCGGCACAAGGCTCGTGCGCAGCACGCTGCGCTCCTCGCTCATCGGCATCGCCAGCGCCACCGGCTGCGCATCCCGATAAGCCCCGGCGAACGATGCGATTTGCTCCGGATGCGTGAACGAATACGTGATCGCCTCATGCAGCCCGCTGCCCGTCATTAAGCGGCGGACTGTCCGGCGTATCGCTTGTTCTTTCGTCAAGGCGCCAGGCGTCGTCTCCGTGTTCATCAGCGTCGTCGGGATGTTGTCGTACCCGTGCAGACGGGCCACTTCTTCAATCAAATCGACGGTGCGGGTAATGTCTCCGCGACGGCTCGGCACATGAACAAGCAGCCCGTCCTGCTCCAGCGGCTCGAACGTGAAGTTCAGCCGTCGGAAGATCGATGTCACTTCGTCCATCGTCAAGCTCGTCCCCAGGTAACTGTTAATGCGGCCGAGCGTGATTTCGATTTGCACCGGACGATGCTCGCGCGCCACAGCTTCGACGATACCGGAGGCCACCTGACCGCCCGCAAGCTCGGCCATGAGCGCTGCGGCCCGGTTTAACGCCGGAATAACCGCTTCCGGGTTCACTTCCTTCTCGAAGCGCAGCGAGGCTTCCGAACGCAGGCCCAGCTGACGCGACGTCTTGCGGATCGTGCCGCCGTCGAACTTCGCGGATTCGAGCAGGATGCGCGTCGTGCCCTCCGACACCTCGGAATTCGCGCCGCCCATCACGCCCGCGAGTCCGACCGGCTTCGTACCGTCCGTAATCAGCAGCATATGCGGCTCGAGCGTCCGCTCCACGTCGTCCAGCGTCACCAGCTTCTCGCCTTCGCGCGCGAAGCGGACGTCGATGTGCCCGTTCGCCAGACGGTCGGCGTCAAACGCATGCAGCGGTTGGCCGTATTCCAGCATCACGTAGTTCGTGACGTCGACAATGTTGCTGATCGGGCGGATGCCCGCCGCCATGAGGCGGTTTTGCAGCCAGAGCGGGGAAGGCCCGATCTTCACGCCTTCAATCAGCCGCGCCGCATAATGCGAGCAGGCGTCCTTGGCCGTAATTTCGACCGAAATACGATCGGATGCTGTAACGGGCGACTCCGTATCCTGCAGACCGGACGCGCTATCCGGGGTCTTGACGTCGCGACCGAGAATCGCTCCGATTTCATAAGCCGCGCCCAGCATGCTTAAAGCATCGGACCGATTCGGCGTCAAGTCGAGGTCCATCACCTCGTCATTAATCGCCAGCACTTCCAGAATGTCCGCGCCGATCGGCGTATCCGCCGGCAGCACGAGAATGCCTTCTTGAATTTCCTTCGGCAGCAGCTTGTCGTTGAGACCGAGCTCTTTCGCCGAGCAGATCATGCCCTGCGACTCGACGCCGCGCAGCTTCGCGCGTTTAATAACGAGACCGTCCGGCAGCTTCGCGCCGACGATGGCGACGGGCACCTTTTGCCCCGCGTCCACATTTTTCGCTCCGCATACGATTTGCAGCTCCTCGGCTTGGCCGACGTCCACCTTACAAACGCTCAGCTTGTCGGCATCCGGGTGCTTTTCGCGGGATTTCACGTAACCGACCACGACGCCGGTCACGCCTTTGTTCCGGTTTTCCACGATATCGACTTCAATGCCGCTGCGCGTCAGCTTCTCGGCGAGCTCGTTCGCCGTATAACCGCTTACGTCGACATATTGAGATAACCATTGGTAAGATACTTTCACCTAGTCCACGCTCCTCTCTCTTACAAGTGGACGAACTGCTTCAAGAATCGCAGATCGTTCGTATAGAAATGACGAATGTCTTCAATGTCGTACTTCAGCATCGCGATCCGCTCGACCCCGAGGCCGAACGCAAAGCCGCTGTACTCCTCCGGATCGTACCCGGCCATCTCCAGCACGCGCGGATGCACCATACCGGAGCCGAGAATTTCCAGCCATCCGGTATGTTTGCACACGCGGCAGCCGTGTCCGCCGCACATGGCGCAGGTGACGTCCACCTCGGCGCTCGGCTCCGTGAACGGGAAGAAGCTCGGGCGCATCCGGATTTGCGTTTGCTTGCCGAACAGCTCCCGCATGAACTGGAGCAGCGTCCCTTTGAGATCGCTCATGCGGATGTTGCGGTCGATGACCAGCCCTTCGATTTGCGTAAACATGTGCGAATGCGTCGCATCGTCGTCGTCGCGCCGGTAGACGCGGCCCGGACAAATGATTTTGATCGGCACATGGCCCTTCATCTTCTCGAGCGTACGCACCTGAACCGGAGACGTATGGGTCCGCATCAAAATTTCTTCCGTCACGTAGAACGAATCCTGCATGTCGCGCGCCGGATGGTTTTTCGGCAGGTTGAGCGCTTCAAAGTTGTAGTAATCCTGCTCCACTTCCGGCCCTTCCGCGACCGTATAGCCCATCCCGATGAAAATGTCTTCGATTTCCTCGATCACCTTGCTGATCGGATGCACCGCCCCGCGTGCAACCGGACGTCCCGGCAGCGTCACGTCGATCGTCTCGGCTGCCAGCCGCGCCTCGGTTTCCGCCCGGTTGTACTCGGCCTGCTTCGCCTCGATCACGTCCTCGATAGCCCCGCGCACCTCGTTGGCCACCTGCCCGATGAGCGGGCGCTCCTCCGCGCTCAACGCTCCCATCCCGCGCAGCACTTCGGTCAGCGGACCTTTTTTGCCCAAATATTTGATCCGCAGATCGTTCAACTGCTGCTGGTTCTGCACGCCCGCCAGCTCGCCGAGCGCCTCGTCCTTCAACTGCAACAAACGTTCTTTCATCGTGATCTTACCCTCCTTAAGTGTTGTACGAATGCTCCATATCCACGCCACGCAAAAAAGGCCTCCCCGTCCCGGATAAGGGACGAAAAAGCCGTGGTACCACCCTTGTTAGAAAGCTGCGACGCCGCACTTGAACAGGGCGACTCGAAGCGCTTCTCACTTCGTTGAACATAACGGTTCGTAAACCGGTGACCCTCTACTTGCCGCAGCGATAGCTTTCGCGGTTTCAAGGGACTGCTCGGGAGCGAACTTCGGCAGCCTGATTCTTTCGGACCCGCTCTCAATCTCCGGCGGGGCCTCCCTGTGAAGAAGCACTGCTTACTTGTCTCCGTCCACGCATTTGACGGTATGGATTTAACAAGTATTATATGCAAATGGGCCTGCAGATGCAAGGGCGTCCGCCCTTCCGGTCCGGTTCGGCGGTTTGGAATCCGAAGGGGCTGTGGTATAATTCATGGATAATCATGCTAGCAGATGACGAAAAAGTGGGGTCCTTCATGTTAACCTTCGAACAAAAATTGTCCGTGATCGAATCGTTCCCCGAACTGACGCGTAAAGACGTGTCGCTCGGGCGCATTAATTTTCATTATGAAGAAAGCGGCTACGACAAGAAAATCGTCGTCTATCACCTGCACCCGAACGGCAACGGCTTCGTCTATGCCGGTCATACGGCGGACTATGCGACGGACGAGCGCGGTCTCGTGAACATCCGCGACTACTCGGCCGAGGAACTGCGCAAGCTGATTCGGGCGTCGATCCAATCGCTCGCCCCGAAGACATCCGCCGAGCAGGCCGTCAGCGGCGATGCGGCGGAGGAAGAACGCTGGCACGGGCCGAACGGCCAGACGCTGCTGCTCATTCACGAGGACGAGCTGTGGTACCTGTACGCCGGCTTGAATCTGGAATCCGCCTTCGAAACGTATGAAGAAGCGGCCCGGTATTTGCAAGAGGAAGGCTTCAAGCGCCCGTAATGGGTGCGGAAGAACCTCTGTGAACGCGAACACCGCGGACACTCGGACTTGAACTTGAACTTGAATTTGAATTTGAACAAAGCAATCGGATTGGAGTGCAAACGAACCATGCTTACAGGACAGCAGCGCAGTCACATTCGCCCGGGGCTCGAGGTCGATATCGTGCTGAAGCAAGACCAGCGGACCGGCAAGACGACCCGCGGGATCGTCAAGGACATTCTCACGAACTCTCCGACGCATCCGCACGGCATTAAAGTCCGGCTGCAGGACGGCCAGGTCGGTCGCGTGAAAGCCATTATCGGCGCCGCTAATTCTTAACGGACGAACACCCCCGTATCCTGCCGGAGCCGGGGGTGTTCGTCTGTTATAGAGAAGGAATGTTCTCCGCCTTTCTTCGAAAATTTTCGAAAACTTGCAACTTGGCTCCATTTTGTTTCGTCTGGATAAGGTACGTCTCGTACACATAGAGAGAGGCGCGAACCATATGAAAGGGGAGTCCTCCGTTATGAAACTGCTTAAAAATGTGCTTCTTGTTCTTCTAGGCTGCGCTCTATGCTACCTGCTCGTCGGCGTGCAGTTTGTTGACCTCATTCGCTCTCTCGTCGCTTAAAAACTTCCATGACTGACTTACGTTCGGCGGCATGGACGCATCCGCAAGCCGCCTTTGACCCGCAAGGAAATCAGCGGCTCGGGGATAGCCGCAGCTTCCGTTGTGCGCTCGAACCGGTACGCCCTGCCCAGCTCCGCGAGAATAAGCGCCGCTTCCATCATCGCGAACTGCGAGCCGATGCAGCCGCGCGAGCCGCCGCCGAACGGAAAATAAGCGAACCTCGGCCAGCCGGCGCTTTCCTCGGCAAACCGCTCCGGCCGGAACGCGTAAGGGTCGCCGAATACGCGCGGATTCCGGTGAACCGCATAGGGACTGATCAGAAACGAGCTTCCCGCCGGGAAGGTTTCCCCCAGCACGTCCACCTCACGCTCCGCCTCCCGCAGAATCGTCCAGGCCGGCGGATATAGCCGCAGCGTCTCTTGTATGATCTGCTGGGTGTACTTGAGCTTGCGATACTGCTCGAACGCCGGGCCTTCCGATTGCCCGGGCGCATCGACTTCGGCGTGAAATTTGGCGGCGGCGTCCGGCTCCCGGTCGAGCGAATACCATGCCCACACAAGCGCATTGGCCGTCGTTTCATGACCGGCAATCAGCATCGTCATCAGTTGATCGCGGACTTCCGTATCCGTGATCGGCTTTCCATCCTCGTCCTTCGTATCGAGCAGCAAGCCAAGGAGGCTTTCCTCGTACCGGTCGGGCCGTTTTCTTGCATCCGTTATCGCTTCCCGAACAACCGACTCCAGCGTACGAATCGCCCGTTTGTGTACGCGGTGTCCCCGTGTCGGCACACCGAACGGGACGATGAACGGAAAGAACAACGTACGTGCCGACTCGCGAATCGCGATATCGACGGCGTCCGCCAATTCTTTCTTCCGCTCTGCGACATCCGTTGCGAACATGCCTTTGGCAATGACGGATAACGTCAGGCGCATCATCTCGTCATGCAGCTCCACAGGCTGTCCGTCCTGCAGCGATTCGATCGCTCGCCGCGATTCCTCCGCGACAATACGCGCGTACGCCTGAATCCGTTCTTTGTAGAACGCGGGCATCAAATATTTCTTCTGCCGCCGGTGCTCCTCTTTTTCCGACGTCAGCAGCCCGTCACCGATCGTCCTTCGAAGCACTTCCGAGCTTCGGCCCTTGCGGAAATACGCTTCCCTGGCGACCAGGATTTCGTGGATGAATTCCGGCGCATTGACGATATAAGAGGGACGCTTCTCTCCCGAACGCAGGGAAATCACGTCGCCGTCCTGCAGCACCTCTACTAACAAGCCGAGCGGATCGCGTTGAAATGCGATAAAATTGCGCATGCGCGACGTGCGGATGTCTACGATGCGAGACATAGCTTGAACGCCTCCTCCGAAACCCTATGGATGTATGTCCCAAAGTATACCATGTTTAGAAGAACGCAGGCATTTATCGGGCGGGAACCGTTTCAAGAAGCAAGATATACGTAACGAAAGTGTGCGAAAAGGGAGGAAGAGAAGGTGAGGAAACGCTGGATTTGGATGATGACGCTATTATTGCCGCTGACGGCTCTCGCTTGGGCCGCCTTCCCGCATCCGTGCGCCGCCTGTTCTTGTGCGGCGGTCACTCCGCTGCAAGCCGCCGAACAAGCGGCGGCAGTTTTCGAGGGGAAGGTGCTGGGCATCCGCGAGACGTACGATCCATACGATGAAAGCGGGGCAATCGGAAGACGATATGCCGTTCGCCTGGAGGTCGATTCGATCCGGAAAGGCGAGCTGCCCTCGGAAGCTATCGTGTACACCGGCTTCCATTCGTGCGGCATTGATTTTAAGCAGGGGGAAACGTATTTGGTATACGCGCAGGAGCGGCATCCCGGCGAGCTGGAGACGCATCTTTGCGCAGGGACGAAGGCGCTGACGGATGCCCGGGACGATTTGGCCCTGCTGCCCGTCGGCGTAAAGCCTTCCACCCAAGCCGATCTCTCCGGCAGCCTGATGACGGAGGTACCGGGCTGGCTGGCCTTGTATGCGAAGCAGGCGTGGAACAAGCTGACGCAGCCGCACGCGCTTGCCAAGCCGGGCTTGCTTGCGTTAGGGTTCGCCATCGCCTGTGCTTTCGTTGCGACGAAGCGCAAACGGCTGCCGCTCTATAGCCTTTCGCGCGTTATCGGCTTGTGCGGCGGAGTGTACAGCTCGGCCCTGTGGGTCAGCCTCATCTGGCTGAATCCCTACGCGCCGCTTTCCAATCCCGGCGAATGGCTGGCGGTGCTGCTGTTCGGTCTCGCTCCTGCACTGCTCGCCATCGTCTCCTCCGTTCGGCGGCGGCCATGGGGAATGCTGGCGGCTCTGCTGTGGGCCGCCCCGCTAAGCTTATATGTGGCGGCGACGCCTGGAGTCTTTCGCTGGGCAGGCGTCGCGCTTCCGCTCTATATGCTGGCTTGGCTGATGATGAAGCTGCACAAGGACTCGTCAGCGCGTTGATGCAATGCCCTGCAGCGGTGGGCGGTGCAGGTTCGCGCAAGGATCGCGCAGGCAAGATCAGCATAAGCCGCTAGGCTCGCTCCGCCTTGTAGGCCTCGCATTCTGCGAGCCAGCGCGGGACGATGCCCGGATTCGACGCAAAGTGAAGGTGCGTGTAGCCGGCAATCAGCCGGTTCCGCAGAGCGCCTTCGGTCTTCGTCCCGCGCATGCCTTTCGTCTCGTAGGCATGCGCCGGGAGCGCCGTCTCGTCAGGCGGCTCGTAGACGGAGTAGTGGAACTCGTGCCCGCGCGCAGCCTCGCCTTCCGGCAGCAGGAAGTTGCCGGGTAAACCGGTCACCTCGCGCAGTCCGAGCGCCGCCAGCCTCCGCTGCATCGTCACCTGTCCGGGGACGAGGCCGACCATCGGGAAGCTGCGTCCGTCCGTATCGCGGATCGACCCGGTCAAGTACATGAAGCCGCCGCACTCGGCCAGCGTCGGCAGGCCTTGCTCCACCGCCCGCCGGATCGATTCGGCGACCGCGGTTTGCGCGCCGAGCCGCTCGGCAAACTCCTCGGGGAAGCCGCCTCCGATGTACAGGCCGCCCGCATCCTCCGGCAGCGGCTCCCCGGCCAGCGGTGAGAAGAAGCGCAGCCGGGCGCCGTACAGCTCCAGCAGCTCGAGATTTTCCTCGTAGTAGAAATGGAACGCGGCGTCGCGGGCGACAGCCAAGGTTACCGGGTATTTCCTCGCCGGTTCCGCGAAGATCCGATTCGCCGGACTCGGAGGCAGCCCAAGCTCGTCCGCGAGCTCGCTTAGCTCCAGCAGCTTGTCCATATCGGTTGTCTGCTGCAGCCTCTCCGCGAGGGCGTCGAATAAGCCTCCAAGCTCGCCCCGTTCGATGGAAGGCACGAGGCCGAGGTGCCGCTCCGGCACCGACAGCGCCTCTTCCCGCAGCAAATAACCGATGACCGGAACGCCGCACTCCTGTTCGATCGCTTCCTTCACGATGCGGTAATGCCCGGCGCTTCCGACCTTGTTGGCGAAGACGGCCGCGATTCGCACGCGCGGATCAAGCAGCTGAAAGCCCTTGACGATTGCCGCCGCACTGCGCGCCATGCTTTGGCAGTTGACGACGAGCAGCACCGGAGAACCGAGCAGCAGACTGATTTCGGCCGTGCTGCCGACGTTCGATTTCGGGTCTTTGCCATCGTAAAAGCCCATCACGCCTTCGATCACGGCAAGGTCCGCATCCGCCGACGCGCGTTCGTACAGCTCCCGCACCGCTTCCGCTCCGAACATCCAGCTATCCAGATTCCGCGACGGTCTGCCCGTTACCGCCTTGTGATACGTCGGGTCGATATAGTCCGGCCCGCATTTAAACCCCTGCACCTTCAATCCTTTGCCTCTCAGGGCGGCCATGATGCCGAGCGTCACCGTCGTTTTGCCGGCGCCGCTTCCGGTGCCCGCAATCACGAGACAACGCCGGCCTGCCGCCGCACACTCCTGATCCATCCTGCCAATCCCCCTAAATAACGTTTGGATAAGCCGCCCCGCCTCCGTTATTTTAAAAAAGGCGCGACGGCTACCGAAATCGTGACGTTGCCGCTTTTTTTCTTCGTCAAGGCCAACTGCTGCGCACCCGTATATCGTTTGGCGGCCGGTTCGCTGACGCCGTACGCTCCGGTAAACTTGTACACCGTGTCGGACGGGTCGTCGATCGGCATCTCGTTCAGCTCCTGCGGCGTATAGCACACGAGCGGCCAGCCGTGCGAGCGGCATACCGCAAGCAGCCCTTCCTCGTCCTGTTTCAGGTCGATCGTACAGACCGCCTTTACGCTTTGCAAGGAAAAACGAAGCTCGCTGAGCGTATCGCGCACAGCCGCTTCGATCTCCTCGGCGGACGTCCCGCGGTTGCAGCCGATGCCGAGCGCAATCACTTTAGGGCGGTACAGCACGCCGTTCGCCAGAATCGGCAGCTCCTCCGGCTCCAGCAGCCGGTGCGTCACCACCAGCGCCGCCTGCGGCTCGTCCGCCAGCGCGCTTGAGATATCGCCGTATGTGCGGATATGCGGCGGCAGCGGCGTGTCGTGCAGCCACCAATCCGGCTCGCCCGACTCCTGCACGACGGCGACGCGCTCCTCGTTCACGACCGACGCGCTGACCGGCGTCAGCTTGTCGGCGCTGTCCCACGTCCAGCCGAAACGGCGGCCGAACAAGTCGACCGCGATCGTCTTCTGCACGTCGGACGCCGTCGTGATGACGGCTCTGGCGCCGAGCGCCGCCGCCACCTCGCGCGTCAGCTCGTTCGCGCCGCCCAAATGGCCCGACAGCACGCTGATGACGTGCTCGCCCTTGTCGTCAATGACGACGATGCCGGGGTCCTTCTTCTTATCTTCCAGCAATGGAGCGATCATCCGGACGACCGCGCCCAGCGATATGATGCAGACAAGCCCCTGATAAGCCGGAAAAAGCGCCGGATACAGCAGGCGCACGCTGCCCTCGAACAGCTGGATGCCTCGCTCCGCCTCGTCTCCGCGCGCAAACTTGGACATGTAATACACATCGGTGGCGCCGCCGAACGACGCTTGCAGGCGCCGGGCCAGCTCCGCGCCGTGCTTCGTGATCGCGACAACCGCATAATCGCCGCTGCGCCGGATTTCCGGCACGGCTCCTTCCTGCAGCTTGATGGCGGCGGGCGTTTGCATCACGGCTTCACCCCCTTGCGGTAGCCGTGAGTGAACGTGGCGTCGTACAGCTTCGAGCGGTACGCGTCATTCTCGTGAATATGCGGATCGAGCGCCCAACCGGCCAAAATCATCGCGTGCTTTCGAATGCCGTTCACCCGCATATCTTCGTCGAGCCGCTCCAGCGTGGAACGGACGACCACTTGATCCGGCCACGAGGCCCGCTGCACGACGGCAACCGGCGTCTGGGGCGACCAGCCCGCTTCCGTCAGCTCGCGCACGACCTTCTTGGTGAGCGTCGCGCTAAGAAATAGCGCAAGCGTGCAATGGTGCTTGGCCAGATCGCGCAGCTGCTCGCGTTCCGGCATCGGCGTGCGTCCTTCCACGCGCGTCAGAATGACCGTCTGCGTCAGCTCGGGAATCGTCAGCTCGGCGCCGATCGCGGCGGCCGAAGCGAAGACGGAGCTGACGCCGGGCACGACTTCGATGCCGATGCCTTCGCGCTTGAGCAGCGCCGCCTGTTCCATGATGGCGCCGAACATCGACGGATCGCCGGTATGGACGCGGGCGACCATTTTCCCCGCCCTGACCCGGTCGGCCATGATTCCCACCATCTCTTCCAGGCTCATGCCGGCGCTCAGCAGCACTTCCGCCTCCGGCTTCGCACGCGCGATCAGCTCATCGTTGACGAGCGAATCGGTGTACAGCACGACGTCCGCTTCCTGCAGGAGGCGCAGCCCTTTGACCGTAATCAAATCCGGGTCGCCGGGGCCCGCGCCGATTATATATACTTTCATTTTCTCACCACCATCAGCGTTAAATATTCGAGCTCCCGCCCCGCCAAGTCGGCAACGTTGCGCCATATTTGCTCCTCGGCCGAGGTCACCTTGGTCAGGACGGACGCCTTGTCCGTCAAGCCGAGATCGCCCAGCACGCGCAGCATCAGGTCGATGACCTTCGCTACCTTGATGAACACGACGGCATCGTGGGTTTCGAGCGCCGTCCGCATCGCCTCGTAATCGTCCGTCGCCGGTACGATCGCCACCTGTTCGTCGCCGTCCGCCAGCGGAATGCCGAGTCTCGAAGCCGAAGCGTTGATCGACGAAATGCCGGGCACGGACACCGCCTGCACCTCGGGATGGCGCTCGTTCATGAGCCGCATCAAATGAATATAAGTGCTGTACAGCATCGTGTCGCCCTCGGTGACGAAGGCGACGTCTTTCCCTTGATTCAAGTGCTCCCACACGGTATCGACCGTTTTGTTCCACTGCTTCTCCAGCGCCTCGCGGTCTTTCGTCATCGGGAACGTCAGCCCGAGCATCGTTTTCTCCGTCGTGTCCACATACAGCTCGGTAATGGCAAGGGCATAGCTTTTGGCCCCCGATTTTTTACGCGGGTAAGCGATGACAGGACATTGTTTCAACAGGCGGAACGCCTTCACCGTAATTAATTCCGGGTCGCCCGGCCCGACGCCGAGCCCGTAAAGCGTACCAAGGTTAGTCATCTTGAGGTTTCCTTTCTGTCTGTGAGGGTGCACTCGTGATCCGCCGGTTTCCGCCGGGCGGCGATGATGTAAACCGGATTTAAGCTTTCAAACCGCGTCATATCGAGGATCGGCTTGCTGCGGCTCAATTGAGCGAGTGTGATGTCGGCCCGGAAGCCTTCATCGGCAAAAGCTTGCGCAGCTGCCGCCAGGTTCTCAATCGTCACCGCGTTCAACACGATCGTACCGCCCTGTCTTAGACGCGAGCAGCACAGCGCCAGCAGATCCCGCAGCTCGCCGCCGCTGCCGCCGATGAACACGGCGTCGGGGTCCGGGAACGACTCCAGCCCTTCGGGAGCTTTAGCGTGCACGAGCGTGATGTCCGTGCGGAACTTGCGCGCGTTCTCGCGGGCGTTGGCCAGATCGCCTTCGTTCTTCTCAACGGCGTACACGGCCCCCTCCGGGCAGAGGCGAGCGGCTTCGATGGCCACCGATCCGGTGCACGTGCCGATGTCCCACACGATGCTGTCCCGCTTCAGGCCGAGCGCGGCGATGCTCAACACGCGCACTTCGCGCTTCGTGATGAGCCCTTTATCCGGCTTCCGCTGGGCGAATTCGGCGTCGTCAATGCCGAGCGGCCATGCCGGGGGCATGACGCCGGGGCTTTTGGCGCGCAGCACGACGACGTTCAACGGCGCGAAGTCGCCGCTCGAGAGGGCCGCAAGGTCGGTTAAACCGTACCAGCCGGTCCGCTCCTTCTCTCCGCCCAGATGCTCGGCGACGAACGCCTCATATTCCGTCATCCCGTACTCCAGCAAATAGGCCGCAACGGCCGCCGGATGGTTGATCTCGTCGGTGAGCAGCGCCACCTTCGGCTTGCCGTCGATCCGCTGCGCCAACCCCCGGATCGGCCGACCGTGAAGGCTTACTGTGAAGGCATCGTGCCAGCCTTCGCCGATCCGCGCGAACGCAAGCTGGACCGAGCTCACGAATGGCAATACCTCGATCCGGCCGGGCAGCTTCGCCGCCAAATACCCCCCGATGCCGTAAAACAGCGGGTCCCCGGATGCGAGCACCACCGTGCTCCGGCTCTCGTTGCGCAGTTGTTCGACGAGTTCGCCAAGCCCGCTGCGAATCATGACTTTCTCCGCCGGGCTGTCGTGGAACATCTCCAGCTGCCGTTCCCCGCCGACAAGCACCCCGCATTGTGCGATCCGCTGCAAATAAGCGTCCGGCAATCCGGCCCTCCCGTCATCGCCGACGCCCATCACCACGATCGTATTTTCCATGTTCCTCTCACCTTTCCCTGTCGCTTCCGGATTGTTCCCCCGGCCCGTGTGAAGCTGTTGCGGCAGATCGCCCCAGCAGATCGCCCTTCATCGAGATAATAACGGTTTCGATCTGAAGGCTTTCGTCCGGCTCGCCTTCCGCCTGCCGTTCGCGCAGGTCCGCCGGGCGGCTCCTGCTCCCGGTTTCCTTAAGCAACGCTCGGCAGCAGTATTCGCCCATCCGCTGGAAGAAGGCCTCGTTCCCGAGCGCCTGCATCATATCGCCGACCTGTGCGGCCGTATTGGCTTCCCGGATCTGCTGCAGCGTCTCCCCGGACGCCCCGGCCTGCTCCGCCAGCCCGGCGAGAAAGCCGAAGTCGACGGGGGCGCTTTTGGAGTGCACCATCATCACGCCCTGCGCTACTTTGGAAAATTTGCCCATCATGCCAACGAGGGTGATGCGCCTGATGCCCTGCCTGGCGCATTGCTGCACGGCAAATCCGACAAAGTCGCCCATTTCGACGAACGCCTCCTCCGGCAGCGCCGGATACAGCTCCATGCCGAACTTTTCCGTGCGGCCTCCGGTGGAGAGGACGATATGACGGACGCCGCTCTTGACGGCCACCCGAATCGCTTGGGCGACGCTTGCTTTGTAGGCCGCCGTCGAGAAAGGCACGACGATACCGCGCGTGCCGAGAATCGAGATGCCGCCCAAGATGCCGAGCCGCGCATTGAGCGTTTTCTTCGCAATCTCTTCGCCCTCCGGCACCGATACGACGACCCGCACGCCACGGTGAATCTCGTAGCGGTTGAGCACGGCCGCAACCGCTTCGCGGATCATTTTGCGCGGCACCGGATTGATGGCAGCCTGACCGACGTCGACGGGCAGCCCCGGCTTCGTCACCCGACCAACGCCGATGCCGCCGTCGATGTCTATGCCTTCCTCCGGGGTCCACGAGACCTCGGTTATAATTCTCGCGCCATGCGTTGCGTCCGGGTCGTCGCCGCCGTCCTTGATGACTTCGGCGCAAGCCCGCGTCTGCTCGAATTCGCACCGGACGATGTCGAACGTCACATCCTGCCCGATCGGCAGCCGGATCGTCGACTTCATAACCGTTTCCTGCACAATGAGCGCCTCCAGCGCCGCCTGAGCAGCCGCCGTGGCGCAAGCGCCCGTCGTATACCCGTGACGAAGCGGCTTCGTCTCCTGGTTGTCCGCACCGGCCTTGACCATGTCTGTTACCCCTGACGCTCCGCGAGCAGCGACAGCGCATTAACGGTCGCAACCGCGACCGGACTTCCGCCTTTGCGGCCGATATTCGTGATGAACGGCACGTCCAGCTTCAGCAGCTCTTCCTTCGATTCCGCCGCCGACACGAAGCCGACCGGGACACCGATGATTAAACCGGGACGCGCTTCGCCCTCCTTGACGAGCCGAATCAGCTCCAGCAGCGCCGTCGGAGCGTTGCCGATCGCATAGATCGCGCCGTCCGCTTCCCGCGCCGCCTTGCGCGTCGCGATGATCGCGCGCGTCGTATTGAGCCGCTTCGCCTCCTGCATCACGTCGGGATCGGATATGTACACCCGCACCTCGCCCCCGAACTTCTCCAGACGCGGCTTGCTGATGCCGACCTGCACCATCTGCACATCCGCCACGATCGGCTTGCCGCTGCGGATCGCCTGAATACCGGCCTGTACGGCATCCGGATGAAACACGAGGCTGCGCCCCAGCTCGAAATCGGCCGAAGCATGAATAACCCGCTGCACGACTTTATACTGCTCCTCGGCATAATCGTGCGGGCCGAATTCCTCCGTAATCATCTCGAAGCTTTTTTCTTCAATTTCCTGCGGCTGTACGGTCACCGGTTTAAAATCCGTGCGAAAATCCATTACCGACGCACCTCCTGTGCAATTTGTCCGAGCTCGGCGAGCACGCCGTCAAACTCCGTGTAGACGACCCCGTAATCAAGCGCCGGCCGGCCGATCACAATCGTGTCGATGTCCATCTCAAGCGCGGCCGACAGCTTCTCTTCCACGGCGCCGACTTGTCCGCTTTCCTTCGTGATCAGCACCGTGACGCCGTAATGCCGATAGAACGCCTGATTGATTTCCTTCGAAAATGGCCCCTGCATGGCCACGATGTTCCTCTGCTCGACGCCGAGCTGCTCGCACTTCTCCATGTTGTCTTTACGGGGCAGCATGCGCGCGACCAGCGTCGTATCCGGCAGCCCGACCAGCTTCTCGGCAAACACCTGCAGCGTCTTGCTGCCCGTGGCGAGGAATACGACACCGCGCTTTTGCGCCGCCAATTCCGCCGCCTGCTCGTAGTCGTCGACGAAGGAAAGGCGCGGGTGGGCGGCGAACTTCCCGCGCTCGCGCTCATAGCGGACGTAAGGCACGTCCGCCGTGCGGGCCGCCGCCATCGCATTGCGCGACGCTTCCTCGGCGAACGGGTGCGTCGCGTCGACGACCGCCTGGACGCTGCGGCTGCGGATCAGCTCCACGAGCGCCGCTTCGGACAGCCTCCCGACCTGCGTCGGAACACCGGCCTCCATGAGGCTCTTCGCCGCACTCTCGGTGACGACGGTCGCCAGCAGCTCGTAGCCGGCTTGCCGGATGCGTATTGCCAGCTCACGCGCGTCGCTCGTTCCGGCCATGACGAGGATCATGCGGGCACCTCCTTCGTAGAAGCCGGAGACGGCGCTGCCTCCTGCGGCTGCTCGCGATGCTGATCCTGTTGTTCATGGCCGGGATGGCGCTTATGCTCATGATCATGATCATCGGCATGCGCGTGGACATGGCTGTGTTCCTGTTGATGCTTAGGTTCGTGGTCATGCTCGTGCTCGTCGCCGTGCGCATGAATGTGTTCGTGCTCATGGTTATGAGCGTGCTCGTCGCCGTGTGCATGACGGTGCCCGTGCTCATGTTCGTGACGGTGCTCGTCGCCGTGTGCATGACGGTGCTCGTGCTCATGATGATGATCGTGCCCATGGTGATGACTGTGGTCATGATCATGATCATGGTGATGATGCTTCATCGCTTCCAGCCGGAATTGACACATGTCGCAATTCATCCGCACCTGCCCCTGCAGCGCTTCCTGTGCGCGCTCCCGCATAATCTCGCGCAGCATCGGGTGGAACCCGAAGTATTCGGCAAGCACGAACTCGCGGTCCGGATACGTCTCCGCGAACGAGGCCGTCAGCTGCTCCAGCCTCTTGATCAGTACGCCCGTGAACAAAAAGTACGGCAGCAGCACGATGCGTTTCGCGCCCAGCCTGACACAGCGGTCCACGCCTTCGTCGGCCCGCGGGGCGGTTACGCCGATGAACGCCGTCTCGACCCATTGCACGTTGAGCCGTTCCCACAGCAACCGGGATATTTTAAACAAATCGCTGTTCGCATCGGCGTCGCTGCTTCCTCTTCCGATCAATAGCAGCGCCGTATCCGGCGATTCGATCAAACCGTCGACACCGGCCTCCGCCAGCCGGGTCTGCAAAATATCCAGCGCCAGCTCGTGCACGCCGATCGGTCGGCTGTAAATAAATTCGACACCGGGAAACTGACGCTTCGCCTCATCCATAGCCGCCGGAATATGGAGCTTCGCATGTCCCGCCGCAAACAGCGTAATCGGCACAACGCCAACCCGGGTCGCCCCCCGGGCGACGCACGCGGCAAAGCCTTCCCGCATGGAAGGGGACTCGAACTCCAAAAAACATGTTTCTACAATCGGCACATCCAGCCCGTTCTCCACCGAACGGACAAAGGCGCGCACCTCTTCGTTTCCTTCCGGATCACGGCTTCCGTGACCGACAAATAACAAGGCGTCCATCTACGATCCGCCTCCCTTCGTTTAATCGCCGCAGACGGCATTTTCAATCTTGAACACCGGCACTTCCCGGTAACGATATCCTTCAAGCTCCTTGATCCGGCTATAATATTTATGAAAACGCTCGTTCGGATGGGCCTCATCCGCATACCGCCTGACGATCCGCTCCACCGTCTCCAGCAAGCGATCCGGCTCTACGCCTTCAGCCACCGGGATGCCCGGATGAGCGTTGCGGCCTACCGTTTTGCCGCCGAGGAACAGATCGAACTTTTCCTTGCGGTACACGATGCCGATATCTTCCCGCACCGCGCCGTAACAAGCCATTCCGCAGCCGTTGAAACCGATGCGCAGCTCCTTTGGCACCTTCAGGCCGCCGATTCGCTGCTGCAGATCCTCCAGGTAAGGAACCGAATCCGCTTTGTCCATATTGCAAAAATCGCATGCCTTGATTTGCGCGACATCGCCGACCGGCGCCAGCAGCAGCCCAGCCGCCTCCAGCCGCGATACCGCCTGCTGCGGCTCCGAAGTCACGAGCCTCACAAGCCATTGATGATGCGGCGTATATTCAATCGAACCGTCTTCGCCCACGATGTCGGCCAGCAGCGTCAGTTGGGCGGCCGTCAATCTCTTCTCCGCGAGCCCGGGGCTGACGGCGAACTCGAGAATCTCCCGCCGCCGGAACGGATCGCTTTCGCGCTGCCAGGACGGCGTCTCGGCCGGCGCTCCGGCGTTCGCCGCACCGCGCTGCGTCTCCACGAGCCGCAGCGCCTCGAGCGCCAACGCTAGCGGCGACGCGGCAGCGTCCCCCGCTGCGCCCTCCGCTTCCTTCGCAGCCGTCGCCTCTGCGGCAGCCGCTTCGCTCTTCGCCGCTCCCGCTGCCGGCTCTCGCTCCGCCGTCGCAACAGCGCCTTCCCGCGCTTCGAGCGACCACGGCTCCGCCTCGGCGCGCAGCCGCTCATGCGGCTTCAACGGCTGCACGTCCGCGCCGAGCGTATACTTGCGCTGGTAGCCGCGCGGCGTAATCATCAGACCGTCGTAGACGACCGTCGCCGAGTTGCCGATAATAACCGTCGTCAGCATGCCGATGTCGTGCTCCAGCATGCGTTCGAGCGTCGTGATGGCAATCTCTTCCCGGTCCCGGTAGGCGCTTTTGACAATACCAACCGGCGTTTGCGGCGACCGGTAACGCAGCAGCACGCTGCGCGTCTCGACGATTTGCCGGGTGCGCCGGCCGCTTCGCGGGTTATATAACGCGATGACGAAGTCGGCCGCCGCCGCCGCTTCGACCCGCCTAATAATGAGGTCCCAGGGCGTCAAATGGTCGCTCAGGCTGATCGTGCAGGCATCGTGCATGATCGGCGCGCCAAGCAGCGAACCCGTCGAGTTGATCGCCGAGATGCCCGGAATCACCTCCACGTTGACACCGGTGTCCCGACGCCAGCCTTGCTCCATCAATACTTCGTAGACGAGGCCGGCCATCCCGTACACCCCCGCGTCCCCGCTCGAGATAACCGCGACTTTCCGGCCGGCCTGCGCCTGCCGAACCGCCTCCTGCGCCCGGCTGACCTCCTCGGTCATCCCGGTACGTACGATATGCTGCCCGCTCAGTAAACCGCGGATCAAATCCACGTATGTGTTGTAGCCGATGATGACCTCGCTCTCCATGATCGCTTCTTTCGCCGCTTGCGTCATATGCTCGAAGCTGCCGGGGCCAAATCCGATAACCGATAGCTTGCCTTTCATCGTTTCGTCCTCCCTTCCAGTCGCTGAACGATAATAGCGGAACCATCAAACAAACCAACCCACGCAAAAAAAGCATCCTTCCTCTCGGAAAGATGCTTGACGATAAAGTGAACCGGCTGCTGCCGGGGTAAATTCCCGCGCGTTTGCCGAATATGACGGCAAGCGCTTGGCTCTAACCCGCAGTACGCCTGAACCCATTCCCGTACACCCCCCTATCCGCGTAGGCTTTCTGGTGACTTTGCCGCTCTCGTCGCGTTCGATCGTGACAAGGCAGCGGAAAACAGGCAGGTCTCCTGACTTGCGTCTCATCGCTTTTTCACGCGCCTTCCCATCGACGAATCGACAGTGGCCTGGATCGGAAAAAGCTCCTCGCTTACAGTGGCGGGACCGTGCCGGACTTACACCGGCTTCCCTATTAAGCCGATACGCGCAATGGCGGCATATCGGCACCTGTTCTCTGAACTCAATATAAAATTAGGTACGTATTCACGCATTTCTTTGATAATCAACTCCCATGATAGCACGATTATTTCAAGACTGTCCAACTCTTTGTCGGAAAGGGAGCTTGATGCGGGAGGTTGAGATGACACGCGTCAGGAGTGCTTGCCGCTTTTGTCGCCGCGCTGGGCGCCCGACCTGATGCCTATGCCCCGTGGTCACGCAAGTCTTCGGCCAGCTGCGGTTATGGCTTTTCATCAGAGCCGGGATCGGATATGCTGAAATAAAGGCAAAACCGCCGCTGAAAGGAGCCTCTTGTCAAATGAATCACGAGTTATTGATCGCCCTGGCGTTGAAGAAACCCGGAACCAGTCTGCGGTACCCGTTCGAGCCCGATCTTCCGGTGCTTTATGTCGGCAGCAAAATGTTCGCCTTATTAGGCCATCAATCCGGCGTCCCGAGCGTCAATCTGAAGGCCGATCCGGACACAATCTGGCTGATGCGCCAGACGTATCCAGACACCGTGCTGCCGGGATATCATATGAACAAAAGGCATTGGAATACCGTCATCTTGAACGGAAAGCTGGCGGATGAGGAGCTTGAGAACATGCTTGAAGAGTCGTATCAGCTTGTCAGACGGAACTTGTCAAAAGCGGAGAAGGAAGCGATCTGGGGCCCCGGGCAGCGAAAGAGCTGAGCCTCTTAACGTTACTCCCCGCGATGTGTATCCCGTGCCGTGAATGCGGCGATCGCGCCGAGCAAGATCAGCATGGAGGCCGCCCACAGAACGCCGCCAATGCCGAGCCACAGCGAGTTTCCTTCCGAAGCCATCGAAGGGTGCGTCGGCCTCGTGCCGATCGCCTTCAGACAGCAGGCCACCGCTGCGCTGAACACCACGAAATGCGCGATCACCCACCCGAAGGCGCTGCGGTATACTTCTTTTCGCCCTTTTATCCAAAGCAAAATGACAAAAACAAACGAAATGCCCATGACGATGCCGAAACCGCCGACGAGCAGCGCCATCGTTTCCTGTTCCATCGGTAACAAGGCTGTTCCCCTCCCCCTGGTACGTTTTTCATAGGGATTCCCCCGTTCCTCGTGGACGGCCCGGGATAGATACACGTTTCTTCCCGCCGCAAGCCCTTCCCTCTACGAACGATTCGGAATGACAACGACGGAATTAAAGTAACGCAGAAAGTCGCACATCATTTTAAACTTCACCATGTAATCCTCGAAGCTTCCCTGCATGCCTTCGGCCAACTGATGAAGCTGCCAGGCGTTGCGGTACAGAAATTCGAGCACTTGCTCCTCGGTTTTAGGCTTATGCAGGTCCGTGCCGTGAAGAATTTCGAATTCCAGCAGTATCCTGCCTCTGTAATAAGGATGCACGTTCACCACGTTGCCGGGGTTCGGATTCGGTTCGATGTAGGCCAGACCTGTTTGTTCGAAAGGCAGCATCAGCAGGTTCGTAACCCGGTCTTCCAGCTGTACGGTATAAGCCAGTCCGTGATGAAGCGAGATCATAAACGGATAATTGTCAAACTCTTTCTTTTTGAGACGTTCATAAAAGAACTCTAAAAATGACGGCATGGTTCCACCCTTTTTCGCAATCTCTCTCAACTTGAATTTTCGTAAGCGCTCTTCTTTCAGCTTCCGCCGATTCGAACATCTTCCGATGAAAATATTACTATAAGTTTACACGATCTACCACTCGCGTAGTGAAAAGCCCGCAAAAAAAAAAGACGCCAGGCAAATTCCCCTGGCGTCTGGCGTCTTATTCAAGCGTCACATTTCGGCCTGCCACGCCCTTCGACGTGCTCCTATCCTTGAAGCGCTCTGCGGTAAACATGACGAATATCGTCTAAAGTTAAGGCTTTGGGACTCCGCTGCAGCAAGCGTGTTTGCTTGGCTCCGTCCTGGGCCAGCAGCTCGATATCCTTCTCTTCAATGCCATAGGCCTGAAGGGAGGACGGGATGCCGACATCTTGAGTCAGGTCGCGAATCGCCTGAAGCGCGGCGAGCGCATTGTCCCGAGTGGATGCCTCTTTGCGTCCTACCCCCATAACGAAGGCAACCTTCTCCATCTTCTCCAGGCAGGAGGGAAGAATAAATTCATACACATAAGGCAGCATGAGAGCGTTCGATTCCCCGTGTGAAATATGGAATAATCCGCCGAGCGGGTAAGCCAGCGCATGAACGCCGGCCGTCCCTGCATTGAAGAAGGCCATTCCCGCCAGCATACTCCCCCAGGACATAGCTCTTCTTGCCTCTTGATCGTGGCCTTGCCATACCGCTTTGCGAAGATTTTTGGCGATCAAATCCATCGCTTCCAACGCCAGCGCATCCGTGAGCGTAGAGGATTGGATCGACGTATAAGCTTCAAGCGCGTGAGTGAAGGCATCTACGCCAGTGGCAGCCGTTACACGGGGTGGAACGCTGTACGTGAATTCTGGGTCTACAATCGCGACATCCGCCAGCAGGTAGTTGTGGGTAATGACGTCCTTGGTTGACTCCAGGTTAAAGACGGCGATATCCGTTACCTCAGACCCTGTCCCTGATGTTGTCGGGATCAGGATTTTCGGAAGCCCCTTATGCTGCAGCTTCTTGGTGCCGGTCAAATTTAAATAATCCGCTATGCTGCCCTCATGTGTCGCAAGCACCGCAGCGGCCTTGGCGATATCCAGCGCGCTGCCCCCTCCGACCGCGATCACCAGCTCCGCTCCGGAGTTTCTGACCGCATCGACCGCTTGATCGCCGATAGCGACCGGCGGTTCGGGCACGATTTGGTCGTAGACCGAATATTCGATGCCATGCTCAGACAGAATGTGTTCTACTTTGCTTATGGCACCTGACGTAACGAGAAACGGGTCTGCGAAAACGATCACGCGACGGACTCCTAACGCTTGGCATTCGTCGCTAATTTTTCGGACACAACCTTCTCCGAAATGAATTTTTACGGGAGAAATAAATGTACTCATCCTGCACACTCCTTTATTGAAGATCATCTCTTTCATCTCGGTGACGCCAAATCCCGGAGCCTTTGCCGAATTAAGCTGTATCAGGTCGTTTCAGGCGTTCGGTTCCTCCTGTCCTTTTTCAGCCAATCCATCAATTCCTGCTCTCGCTCCCGGTTCATCTGCCGGGAGAACGCCGGCGTCCATTCATAAAAGCCTTTTCCGTTTTTTTGTCCGTAGCTGCCGCTGTCGACGAGCGCGCGCATCGCCGGCAACGATGCGGAATGCGTGCTCAAATCGGGGAACAAATAACCGGAAATCGAATCAAATACATCAAGCCCTCCCATATCGGCCGTCATGAACGGACCTGTAACCGGGAGTCTCCTTCCGATGCTGTATTTAACGGCCATATCGATATCCTCTATGGTTGCAACACCCATCTCCGCTATATATTGAGCTTCACGGAACAGCGCGTATTGCAGACGGTTCACGATCGAACCCAGCACATCTTTTTTGAGCTCGACAGGTTTTTTGTCCATGTGATTCAACAGATTCATCGCGCGCTGGGCCGCTTCATCCGATGTCTCCGCACCGCGAACGACTTCCACGAGAGGGATGAGGTGAGCGGGATTCCAAAAGTGCGTCACTAGAATACGATGCTTATAGCGGGCTTTCCATGCGATGTCCGTCGGACTTAACCCCGACGTATTGCTGGCGAGAATGACGTCCTCCCCGCATAAACGATCGAGCTTTTCAAACCAGATCTGCTTCAGCGGCAAATTCTCCGGAATCGCTTCTATCACAAAGGTGGCGCCGGAGAGACAAGCTTCCAAAGCAGTCGTGAAGCGAATGCGCTGTTCGATTTCGATTTGCTCGTCGTCTGTGATTAATTGATTGTCCCGCAGAATGGCAAGCTTCTCCTCAATGCCGGCCTTCCCTTTATTCAAATCGTGCAAATCGGCTGCCCAAACCTGTACAGGCATCCCGGCCCAAGCCGCGGTCAAAGCAATCGAATGCCCCATCGTACCTGCGCCGATCACAGCCAACTGTTCGCGCATAGCCCTCTCCCCCTTCCTTATATCGCCGTCCAGCCGCCATCGACGCGGATCGTTTCTCCCGTGACGGAGCCGGCCAGATCGGAAGCCAGGTAAAGGACGGCTCCCGTTACATCCTGAGGCCTCGCCATCCGTCCGAGCGGGATGCGGCGCAGGACATCCTCCATGAACGATGGATCGGTGAGCATCTTGGCCGTAAGCTCGGTCTCAATAAAGGTAGGCGCTACGGCATTGACGAGCACGCCTTGGGAAGCCCATTCAACCGCAAGAGCGCGGGTCAGCTGCACCACCCCGCCTTTGCTCGAGCAGTACGCCGCCCGGTTGAAATAGCCGACAAACGCCATTTGGGAGGCGATGTTGATTATTCGGCCTCCCCCTTGTTTAAGCATGACCTCCCCTGCGCGCTGGCAAGCAAAAAAAGTGCCTTTCAGGTTCGTATCCAGCACCCGGTCCCAATCTTCTTCGGTCACTTCCAGGGCAGGCTTCGCAATATTAATCCCTGCATTATTGACCCATATATCGATCCGGCCGAACCGTTCCAAGGCCGTATCGCCCAATTGCCGGATGTCGCTCACTTTCTGCATATCGCATGCCATGGCGAGGCTTTGCGGCGCGTGCAGTTGAAGCTCCCGGCAAGTCTGGTTCAAAGCGGTTACGTCTCTCCCCGTAATGATCACACGGGCGCCCAATTTAGTGAACGATAGCGCGATGTCTTTCCCGATCCCCTTGTTCCCGCCCGTCACGATCACAACTTTTCCTTGCAGGCTGTCAAAGTTCATGCTTTCACCCACCGTATCAAAAATAAAACAGGCGCCGCAGACGCCTGTTTGGGGTTACTGCCCTTCGTAAGCATCCCGGTAGATCGCTTCGATTTCTTTCACCGTGAGCCAACGTGGATTATTATTTAACAGGCGGTCAATTTTGCTGGCTTCTTCAGCCAAAGCGGGAATATCGTCTTCCGTTACGCCAACGTCCCGCAATGTGGATGGAATCCCGACATCCCGTGACAATCTGGCCAGGGCATGAACCGCTGTTTCCGCTGCATCGCGCAAAGAAAGTCCTTCCGTGTTCTCTCCCAATGCCTTGGCTACCTGTGCAAACTTTTCCAGATTGGCGAGCACATTATATTTCATCACATAAGGCAGCAGCAATGAATTCGCCACGCCATGCGGAACTTTAAATTTGCCGCCCAACGGGTAAGCTAACGCATGAACCGCTCCTACTCCCGCATTGCCGAGGGAGATGCCGGCCATTAAACTGCCCATCGCCATATCCTCGCGGGCTTGAATGTTCTTGCCGTTATATACGGCAGTACGAATGGAGCGCGATATTAATTGAATCGCATGAAGCGCAATGCCGTCCGTCAACTCCGATGCGCGCTGGGCCGTGTAGGATTCCACAGCGTGGACTAATGCATCCATACCCGTAGCCGCCGTTACCGCAGGCGGTACGGAGACCGTCAAGGCTGCGTCTACGATTGCAACATCCGGGAGAAGATAGGGACTTACAATCCCTTTTTTCACGTTATCCCGAATATCCGTAAAAATGGCGTTGTACGTCACTTCAGAGCCCGTTCCTGCTGTCGTCGGGATTAAAATAAAAGGAATGCCTTTGTTCCGTACCTTCTCGATGCCGACCAATTCCCGTACATCGCCCGGGTTGGTCATCATAATGGCCAAGGCTTTGGTGACATCTAATGCGCTTCCCCCGCCGATTCCGACGAACACGTCATAGCCTTGATCGCGAATGCCGCGCGCAATTTGCTCGAGATTTTCAAACGGAGGCTCGGGAACGACTTCGTCGATAATATCGACTTGAATATTCTCGGCTTCTAACGGATCGGTCACTTGCTTGACCAATCCGGTTTGGTTCAATACTTTATCGGTAATGACCAGTACTTTGCGAGCTCCCAATTTGACAGCCTGGACTCCGACTTGCTGTACAGACCCGGTTCCTGTTAGTAGCACGTTCGGCATTCGGAAAATAGAAGATACACTCATGCTGCTTCCCCCTTAAAGTAAGCGGACTCCGATAAACTTCGTTTCGGTCATGTCCTCAATCGCATATTTGACGCCTTCCTTGCCAAGTCCGCTCAATTTCACTCCGCCGTACGGAATATGATCGGTGCGGACCGTCGATACTTCATTAATCCATACGCCGCCGGTTTCCAGCAGTTCAGCGATGCGGAACGCCCGGTTAATATCCGAGGTAAACACCCCTGCCTGGAGACCGTAGTCCGAATCGTTCGCTGCGGCGATGACTTCCTCTTCCGTTTCAAACGGAATCACCGTAATGAGCGGAGCGAACACTTCTTGGCAAACGACTTTCATATGATGCTTGGTATCGGTAATTATGGTTGGGGAGACGATATTTCCGTTTCTTTCCCCGCCAACAAGAATAGTCGCTCCTTCCGAAGCCGCTTCGCGGATCCATTCCTCCGCTCGAATGGCGGCCTGCTCCGTGATCATCGGTCCGATATCCGTCGATTCCAGGGCGGGATCTCCGATTCTGAGGCTGGCTACTTTAGGAACAAGCCGGTCCAATAGAGGCTGGTACACGTCCTTCTGGACATACACCCGTTGCACCGAAATGCAGGCTTGACCTGCAAACGTAAATCCGCCTTTGAGAATGCTTTCTACGGCAATGTCCAAGTTGGCGTCATTGAAAATAAGATTAGGCGAATTGGAGCCGAGCTCCAGCGTTACTTTACGCGGACCTGCCATCTCTTTGATTTTCCATCCTACCGGGCCGCTTCCCGTAAAGGTTACTTTTTTGACCAGCGGATGCGTGACAAGCGGCTCGACCAAGTCAACCCCGGTGCCATTGACGACGTTCAAGGCCCCTTTGGGGTAACCGGCTTCCTCCAGCAATCTGGCTAGCTTCATCGCAGACAGCGGCGTTTTCTCCGCCGGCTTTAACACGACGGTGCAGCCTGCGGCAAAGGCCGTCGCCAATTTATGAAGCACGAGATTAAGCGGGAAATTGAAGGGCGTAATTGCCGCAACAACGCCAACCGGATACCTTTTGGCAAAGCCGATCCGATTTTCTCCGCCGATGGCGCTGTCCATCTTAATAAGCTCGCCGTCATTGGCTTTGGCCTCTTCCGACGCAAAACGTATCACTTGAATGGCGCGCCCTACTTCTCCCCGGGCGTCGCGAATCGGTTTGCCCGCTTCCGCCATGAGCAGCCTTGCAAAATCTTCCGCCTGAGCTTCCAGGCTATCCGCTGCTTTTCGTAAAATCTCCGAGCGCCGGTAGGCCGGCATCTTCTTCATCGTTTCATGGAATACGCGGTAAGCCGTTTGAACCGCTTGCTCGATATCCTCGCGCGTACCGTATTCCACGACGCCTACAACCTCGCCGTTATAAGGGCTTCTGATTTCGTGCTCTTCGCGTCCCTCTCCCCGTACTTCGATGCCATTAATTAATGATCCGATATGCATCTCTCTCATCTCCTCCTCCTACATACCCAGGAATGCTTTCTTCACGTGATCGTTGTGCAGCAGCTCTTGTCCGGTTCCTTCCAAGCTTATGGATCCATTCTCCAGCACATAACAGCGGTCTACAATTTGCAAGGTTTGCTTCACGTTCTGTTCAACCAGCATAATCGTAATGCCTTGACTGCTGATCTGTCTAATGAGACTGAACAGATTTTGAACCAGCAGAGGAGACAGGCCCAGCGAAGGCTCATCGAACATAAGCAGCTTCGGTCTGCTCATCAAGGCTCTGCCGATGGCTACCATTTGCTGCTCCCCGCCCGAGAGGGTTTTGGAAATTTGCTTCTTTCTTTCCTCCAGGCGCGGAAGCAGCTTGTATACTTCCTTCAAGGTTTCATTTCTAACTTTTCGTGCTTCCGGATGGGAGGAGCCGAGCAGCAGATTTTCTTCCACGGTCATGATCGGAAACAGCTTTCGGCCTTCCGGCACTTGAACGATGCCCATCGGCACCCGATCATGGGCCTCTACCGCCGTTGCGTCTTTACCCATAAACTCGATGGTTCCGCTCGTTAATTTGCGAAGTCCGGATATTGCATTAATGGTGGTGGATTTACCGGCGCCATTGGAGCCGACGATGCTGACGATTTCCCCTTCGTTAACCTGGATATTGACGTTCGCCAGAGCCTGCATGCCGCCGTAATGTACACTCAGATTTTTCACTTTAAGCATGATGATCATCCCCCAGATACGCTGAAATAACCTGTGGATTTTGCGTAACCTCTTGCGGCGTTCCTTCGGCGATCGGTTCGCCGTAGCTGATGACAAGCACACGCTCGCACAAGGCCATGACCGCTCTCATGACATGCTCGATCATGAGAACCGTGACCCCTGATTGTTGAATGCGTCTAATTAATTCCACCGCTTCATCTACTTCGCTTGGCGTCAGTCCTGCCAGCACCTCATCCAGCAGTATCAACTTAGGCTGGGTCGCAAGCGCTTTTGCGACTTCCAAGCGTTTGCGGTCGACAATCGTCAAGTTTTTGGCCAATAAGTCTTTCCGGCTCTCCAAGCCGACCAGCTTGACGACTTCTTCCGCCTTTTGCAGCGCTTCGCTCCTGCTGTTCGTTCTTGCAAACGCGCCTACGGCCACATTATATAGCACCGTCTTCGAACCGAACGGCTTCACGATCTGGAACGTTCTTCCGATCCCTTCGCGGCACAGCTCGTACGGGGGTTTTCCCACAATATTTTTGTCATTAAACACAATGCTTCCGGAATCCGGACGGATATATCCGGAGATTTGATTGAAGAGAGTCGATTTACCGGCGCCATTGGGCCCGATAACCCCGAAAATTTGACCTTCCTGCACACTGATCGATAAATTTTTGGTTACCGTTAATCCGCCAAAGCTTTTATTTAAATTTTGGATCTCAAGCACGGCCATCCTGGTTCCTCCCCTCTTTTACGCCCATCGCCACTTTCTTTTTGAATGACAGTTTTTTGGAAAGGAAGTTTTGCAGCGGCTCCACGATTCCTTTAGGCCAGAATACAATAACGATCGTGACGATAATGCCGTAGATGACCAGATGAAGCCCTGGAATTCCATCTCCAAGGTACACGCGCGACACTTCGCCCACGGTCCCAAGCAATATCGCACCAATGAACGGTCCGAACACCGTTCCGATTCCGCCTACGATGGCGTTGAACACCATATGAGCGGACATTTCCGCACCTGCAACCGTATCCGGCTGCAAGATCCCCATCAGCTGACCGAAGAACGTACCTCCGATAGCGGTGAAAAATCCGCTGATCGCTGCGGCGTACAGCTTTACTCTTGCCGTATTAATGCCCAGTGCTTTGGCCGCTTCTTCATCCTCACGGATGGCCGTCAAGTAAAATCCGAGCTTCGACCGCTCAATATACCAGGATACGAAAAGAACAATCGCGGTAAAAGCGAGAATGATATAGTAGTACGGCACACTGGAGAGAAACTGAAAGCTTGCAATACCGCCGTCGGTTACGAGCGGAATGATCAATCCTTCGGAAGAGCCCAGCTCAATCGGACCAATCTTGGGCACCGATTTCAGAATCGTGAGCAAGCCGCCGGAAAAGGCAACCGTCGCGATAGCGAAATAAGCGCCTTTGAAGCGAAATGTCGGAATCCCGATTAATACCGATATGATGGCAACCACGATACCGCCGATCAGCATCCCGATCCAGGGACTCAAGCCGGTATTCATAAACAACAGCGTGGAAACGTATCCGCCGATTGCCATGAAAGCCGCATGACCGAAGGACAATTGCCCCGCGTACCCGCCGACAATGTTCCAGCTGGTAGCCAGATACGCATTCAGAAGAATAAAGACACAGCTTTTCAATAAATATTCGTCATTTCCTAACAACGGGGGCACGGCTGCAAAGATGAGCCCGACGATAATGATAGGTAGAAACTTCTTCATCATATCACTCCTATTACCAATCATGTGGAGAGCCGAATAGCCCCGACGGACGAATCGTTAAGAATAACAAGAACCCAAACAGGACGAATGCCGGCGCTAATGTTTGAGCAACATATAAGGTGGCTACGGATTCAACGATGCCAATAAGCAAGCCGCCGATGATCGCTCCCGGAATGCTGCCCAGGCCCCCTAATACGACGGTGACGAAAGCCGTTGTGCCAAACAAGCCGCCGATAGTCGGATATAACTGGTTGAACGGCAGCAACGCTACGCCAGCCGTCCCAAGCAGCGCCATGCCCATACCGAATGCAATATTGAACGTTTTTCCGATGTTAATTCCCATTAATTTGGCTGCGTTCCTGTCTTGTCCTACTGCACGAATCTGACGGCCAATTTCCGTTTTATTCATGATCCAATAGAAAATAGCCGTCACAATAATACAAAGAACAAAAGCATAGACGCGGGAAAGACCATTCGTAACCCCTAAGAACGTAACGGTGGCGTCTGAAAAAGAGGTTTTGATCGTCCGATAATCGCCGCCGAAGGTAGCAAGAATTCCATTATCCAATACGATCGAAACGGAAGCCGTTAACAGCAGGGCGCCAACCGGCTCGCGCACATCCGCTTCTTTATTCAGCACGGGTTGAACCAAAAACTTGTTAACCCCGTAGCCGATGAGAAACATAGCGGGAACCACAATCAGGAGGGATACATAGGGATGCAGCCCAAGAGAAGTAATCCCGAAATAAGACAGGAACATAGCAATCATCAAAAACGAACCGTGACCGAAGTTAATTACCTTCATAATGCCGAAAATCAAGGTTAAACCTAGGGCAATGAGCCCATAAACCGAACCCATTAAAATCCCATGAACCAGCGCTTGACTCACGAATACTCCTCCTTTACCGCTTGGGTAAGAGAAGAGTGGGGAACAGAACCCCACCCCTCTCTACTTGCTTACTCCGCTTTATACGGATATATGATTTGGGAACCTTGACGGGCATCGGCTTGCGGATAAACCGTAACACGTTCAACCTTGCCGTTTACTTTCTGGAATTGAGCCATAACTAAGCTTGGATCCGGCAGCGTATTTTGTTCATTAAAGTGAATCGTTTTCGTGTAAATTTGAGTCGGACCGCTTGTCAGATTCGTTTCTTTCAACGCCTTGCGAAGCGCTTCCGTATCCGTCGATTTCGCACGCTCCAGCGCATCCGCAATCGTGTAGATGCCTGCGTATTCTTTAATTTGCTCGCCGCTCGGATGTCCTCCGAATTTATCCACAAACAGTTTGTCCAGCTCTTTGGATCCAGGACGGTTCACATCCGGCTCCCAGGCGGAAATATCAAACCAGTTGAGCGCATCCTCGCCGGCATTTTTCACGAACTGCATATCCGCTGTTCCGCCCGCCGTGGAAATAAAGGCTTTTGGCGTTACCTTTTGCTGCTTGAACGCTTTGGCCAGCAGGGTCGCATCTTGTACATAGGAAACCATCAGAATAGCGTCGGGGTTTGCCCCTTTTACCTTATTGGCTACCGGCGTTAAATCGGTCGCTTTCCGGTCGTACGGCTCGTCGAGGACGACTTGATAGCCCGCCTTCGGCAAATCCTCTTTCCAGTACTTCGCTACGCCTTGTCCCCAGGAGCTGTTCTCATACACGAGCGCGACTGTCTTGATTTCCGTGCCTTTCGCTTTCAGGTCGTTCATGAAGTTGATTTGTGTAGTAACGCGCATTTTGGAAGTATCGGCGATCCGGAATACATTCTTAAAGCCGCGTGTTGTAATGGAATCGTCCGATGGAACCGAAGCGAACCAAATCTTGTTCTTCTTCTCCGCTTCCTGGGAAGCAGGCAAGGTCATCCCGGATTGGTAAGCTCCTGTGATTAGAGCAACCTTTTCCTTATCGATCAAACGAACCGTCTCGGAAACCGCCGCTTGCTGATTGCCTTGGCTATCGCCAAAAACAAGCTCTAATTTCGCGCCGTTCAGGGACTTGATCCCGCCTTTTGCGTTAATTTCTTCAACGGCCACTTCTATGGCTTTTTTACTTTGATCCCCTAATGGCGCTGCATCTCCGGTAAGCGGAAGGATGACGCCGATTTTAACGGCTCCACCGGCACTGCTTGAACCGCCTGAGCCACCGCTGCCACCGGCTGCTTCTTTGGTCCCGCCTCCACAAGCAGTCAAACCAAAGGCAAGTATGGCGCTCATCGTAATTAAAGAAAATTTCTTCATACAAAAACCCCCTTTAATAAAGTAAAAGATTATATGTTTCTCGCCTTTACGGCGTTTGAAACCGCTTCAATGAATGCGTATTCAAATCGGTTTGAATAGGGACATGGCTTGCCGAGCAAAAATAGTAGACTATTTTACCATGAACCATTCGTTAAATAGTGACGGTTTAAGGTTGAATATTGTAACCGGTTAAAAAAATACGTATTCATCAGCCAGTTGTAAACGCTTTATAGAATACGTATTCATAAAGACTTGCGAAGGGGAATCCCTGTAAAGAAACTCCCGTTCAACAACGAGCTTTACACGTGGTGTTCCGCACCACCAGTTCAGGCTTCAGCACAATTTGTTTGGGCGTGGACGTGTCTTCAATTCCCTCTATCATATTGATCAGACTTTCCACGGCAATCTCGCCCATTTGATACTTCTCGTGACCGACGCTTGTCAATCTTATCGCGCGATGAGATGCAATTTTAATATTGTCAATCCCCGCTAAGCTTACATCCTCGGGAATGTTAAGCCCTATTGACAGCAGCGCATCCATGCACTGCAGCGCAATGGCATCGTTCGCGCACAGGATTGCGGTCGGAGGCTTGGGCCCGTTCATTAACTTCCATACGACCTTCTCAACTTCCACTTCGGGAAAATCCAAAAAATAAACAAGATCGGAATCGACCGTCAACGCTTCGCTATTAACGGCTTGAATAAACCCGGTGAATCGTTCTTTAAACGTTGAAATATTGCCGCTCTTCGAAATATACGCAATGCGCGAATGCCCCAGATCTAATAAATGCTTGACGACCAGCTCGCCAGCGAGGGCGTTGTCCAGCACCACATAGTTTCCGCCGATTTGCGGCTTGCGGTTGTAGAGCATGTAAGGTACGCCGGAACGCTGTAAATCTTCAAAGACAGGGTCATCCAGTTTTAGCGAGGACAACAGAATGCCGTCAACCGAATTTCCGATAGCGGTTTCAAGCCAGTTCGAGGTCAGTTCCTCATCAAAGCTAACCGTGACGTTGTATCCTTTTTGGCTCGCATACTGAACAATCGAATCTGTCGTCTCTGCAAAAAAAGGATTCAAAATCGAACCAGACACCATTGCAATGGTCTTCGTACTTTTCGTGACTAGACTTCTTGCAATCAAATTGGGACGGTATCGCAATTCTTCAATAGCTTGAAGAACTTTCTGCCGCGTCTTGGGATTTACACTTTCCGCGCCATTTAGTACACGAGAAACGGTGGATTGTGATACTCCGGCCCTTTTAGCCACATCGTTAGAAGACGCCATAAGTTTTTCTCCAAGAATACGTATTCAAAAATGAAACCAAATCTACTCTTTCCTTACAAGAAGAACCATCTACTTCTCCAATGTATGCCATGAATGCGCATTCATTTAAGTTGAGTATATTCGAAATTTAGTTTCTTGTCTACTCTCATTTTATAAAAAATTTTTAAGAACCCCATTCAACGCATTGGAACCGGAACCGGTTTGGATAATGCGTATTTTGTTGGTTACAATACAACTAAAATTAATCTTTGGTCAAGGAGATTTTTATGATAAGCAACCGTGAAATCAAGGAACAGATCGATGGCTTAACCGAACAAAACCAATTATTAACCCAGGAATTGCAACAAATTAAAGATTTAATCCGAAATCAATCCAATAATAATAAAAATAATCAAAACAACGGCACGAATCAAAGCAGTAACGAAAATAATGGGAATCATCAAAGCAGCAGCAGCCAAAGCGATAAACAAAGCAACGGTAATCAAGACGCAGCCACGAATAGCGGACAGCAAATTAATGATATCGCTGTCGATTTTTTAAAACTCAAAGATTTAACGGATGCTTTGGAAATGAAAATGCAAGAATATATCGCAACCAACCAAAAAAAATCGGCGTTAACCAATGAAGATGTAATCAGCCTCATCTTGAATATGATGAATGGCATGATCGATTGGACCAGAGACCTTATAGCCCAACAAAGCAGTCAAAGCCAGCTGCAATAAATTCTATATATCCCCCATTACTCATAGCAGCCGCTTCCGGAAGTTGGAGGCGGCTTGTCTGCATGCCGCATGTAAATCCATACTCAGATTCCCTTGCCCGTTTATATCTTTTTTCAATTCGTGGTATTCTAAATAAAAATGCAAAAAGGTGATTTTATGAGTGAATTCCCTGATGATTTTACGCTTGCAGAGTCGTTATCCGGACGTTGGTACAAGCTTGGCTTGGGCGTTCGCGGAGGCACCATGCTTGTCGAGATGGGCGAAAATATTTTGCTGAGCATCCATATAAGCTCCAAACGTCTTGATATACTTCTCAAAGATAAGCAAGGTGTTTATCAATACGCAGGAGATTTTGCGTTTGAGGGACTTGAAACGGAAGGAAAGCTTCTGTTCCATAGTTGGTCTATAGAGCACATTCATATGAACAATCAAAATGTTATCTTGGACAACCCTACCAATGAATTGACCCAGCTGTTCATCAAATTAAGTCTCGATAAACGAAAAGAAACCGAAAACAAGTTTTTATAGGAATTCTATGCATATGATGGTCTCCGTAAACAAATCATACTTGTAATCCTGCAGTCCGGAGGCTCATCCATGGAAAATAAAGAAGATTACTTCGAACACTTCACGAATAACAGTATTCCTACACCCGCTGACCAGGAAGACATCACGCCTACGGATCTCCTAAGTGAAGCCGTTGAGCAAATCATCGATAAACTGGCCGGAGAAGCGGCTGACGAGTAGTCTCCAAAGCTGCTGAGAACGATACCTGGGCAGGTTACGGCACCTGGGGATATCATGAAGAAACCGTTCTGTACAGAACGGTTTCTTCATGATTCAACACCTATTTCCCTTATGAATCAGGGCATATCCTGCTAAATGGAAATCAGATCCTTCACGTCAAAATGAACGCTTACCTCGTAATCTGTTTGTAGCTGAGGATATTTAATTTTAGCCGTTTTTTGTTCCGTATCGTAGTACCAGCCTTCCGCTTGGTCATTCCATTCCTTGGGATCCAGGAACATGGCAAGCTTCCTGCCCTGCAGCTTCACTTGAACCGGAGCGATCTCTTTGCAAATCAAGTCGATCACCAACGTTTTCAGCGTACTGTCATATTCACCTTCGTTTGAGAACGAAATGACGGTTTCTTGGCCGGCTTTCACGCGGATCGTCGTCTGCAGATAAGCTCCACGCTGATAATCATTGGTCAGCCCGTCATCCTCATACAGCACGAAGCTCGCATCTTCCGACGGTTCAATGATCAGCCGCAGCTCTTCCATCACGTCTTGATGGAGGTTATTCAGACCGACAGCCATCGGCACAATCGCACCGGTCCGGAGGAACATCGGAATGGAGGCCAGGGTAACGTCAAACTCAATCGTTTGTCCCCCCGCATACCGTTTTTTGCTGTTCCACTCGATCCAATCGCAGCCTTTCGGCAAGTATACTTTTCTCGTCTTGGCCTGTTCCTCCAGCACGTTCGCAACCAGGATGGAGCGTCCGAGCATGAAGTCAAAGCTCTCTTCCCATACCCGGGCATCCTGCTGGAACTCATAAACCAGCGGGCGCATAACCGGCGAACCTTCTGTGGAAGCTTCGAACAGCAGGGAGTAGAAATAAGGCGCCAGCTTGTAGCGAAGCTGGATGGCTTCACGGATATACTTCGTATAAGAAGGGTACATCCAAGGCTCGGTCACGGTATTGTCGGTATTGCAGGAATGAATGGAGAACCTGGGCTGAAAAATACCGTTCTGCACCCAGCGCACGAACAGCTCCGGTTCCGGCGCCGGACCGAAGAACCCCCCGATATCGCAGCCTTGATTAGCCACGCCCGAAAGTCCCATGCCCAGAATAACGGGTATATTGAATTTCAGGCTCTTCCAGCTTGTGCTGTTGTCTCCGGCCCACGTCTGGGCAAACCGCTGGATGCCCGCGAAGCCCGCCCGGTTCACAATGTACGGCCTGATGTTCGGTTCGACCTCGGCAATCGCCTCCTTGGCCATCTGGGCCATCAGGTTCGGCATGATCGGACGCAGCTCGCTGATCGGTTTACCTTCGCCTTCAAAATCGCATAACGCGTCCTCATTGTTAATTTCATATTCGTTGTTATCATTCCAAATGGAAGTGACCCCGAGTGAGATGAAGGATTCCTTCAGGTGCTTCTTCCACAGCGCTCTGCCTTCGGGATTCGTAAAATCCACGAACGATGCCGGGCCGCCCCAATAGCGGTCTGTTTGCGGGCCTTCCCCGTTCTGGTCCTTTACGTAAGCTCCCGCTTCGTCAAATTCCTTGTACAACGGATGCGTAGTCAGCATACCCGGCTTAATGTTCGGCACGAGCGCTGCGCCTTTCTGCATGAGCTCCCCGATAAACGCCTTAGGATCCGGGAACCTGTCGTTGTTCCAATTGAAAACATAGCGCTTTCCGTCTTGACCCGTCGTATAGCCGGACGACATGAAGAACCCGTCGCACGGAATGCCTTCTTCCTTGCATTTGTCCAGGAAGCTCAAAATCGCTTTGTCGGAATCTTTCTCCAGCTCGGTATAGTACATGGTGGAACCCATATACCCGAGGGAATACTTGGCAGGCAAAATCGTTTTACCGGTTAAATCGGTGTAATGACGTACGACGTCTTTTATTTCCGGTCCATACATAAAGAAGATGTCCAGTTCCCCGCCGTCCGCACAAAAATACGAATAAGGGTTCCAATAGCCGCTCCGCTCACAGCCCATATCGAAGACCGAATCGCAGGAATTGTGGTAGAATAGCCCGGTCGCCTGCTGAGTTTTGCCGTTGAGCTTTATATAAAAGGGAATATGCTTGTACAACGGGTCCGTATGTTCGGAGTCGTAACCGAGCGTGTCCACATTGTGCATACGCATTCTTCTTTTTTTCTTGTTCAAAGCGCCGGCCTTCTCGCCGAAGCCGTAGAAATAGTCCTCATCGTTCATACACGAATAGTGATACAACCGGCCTTGCTTGTCTTTGACATAGGATCTTTCCTTCAAATCCGCATGAAGCACCGTACCCTGTTTATCTTGAATTTCGATAGCAAAAGGCTGTTTATGGATAATGACGTTCAACTTTTGCGTTGATAGCACGAATTGCGTGTCCGAATCTTGATAGTTAACGGGAAGCGCCTCTATTTTTTTCCGGCCGTCGACGATGGAGTCCAATTTATCTTCCCAAGCCGTCATCGCGAGAACGTAGGAAGCCTCTTCAACGAATTGTTCGTCGAAGGAGCACCGGATTCGAATCACCTCGTCTTTCATCAAAATAATTCGGTATCTGGCTGCATTTGTAATGAGATCCAAATAATTATGCCCTTCGATGACCTGCAGTAATGTGTTGCTTACCAGCATAATTCCTTACCCCTTCCCTACCAAACCATTTTGATATCCACCACAATATCCGATACATGTTAATCATTCTGTTATACGATCAACCAAGTTCGTTCCAACGGAATTAACCGGTATCTTATATTCATCATAGCATTTCCTCGTTTTTTTACTTTGCAATTGTTGCTATATATTTAACCGATATTGTCCCCTAATTGCCGCTTCCCCTTATTTGTTCCATACACCTTGCTATCGAGAAAAAATAGCCATAGCCTCCATAGCTGCGGCGGTCAAGTTGTTATGATTCATGATCCTTTATTTCATCCCCGAAGTTACCATGCCGCTGACAAAATAGCGCTGGAACATCAGGAACACGACAAGAACCGGTATCATCGTAATTACGGACATCGCAAGCAAACTGCCCCAATCCACATTGAACTCCCCGATGAAATTGGAAAGCGCGAGTTGAATCGTGTACAAGGAAGGATCACTGATCCCGATCAGCGGCCACAAGAAATCATCCCAACGCCACATGAAGGAGAAGATCGCCAGTACCGCCAGGATTGGCTTGCAGACCGGCAAAATAATTCGCGAGTAGATCCTCCACTCGGATGCGCCGTCTATCCGCGCCGCTTCCAGCAGTTCATCCGGAACGGAAAGCAAATATTGTCTCAGCAGGAACACACCTGTTGGCGTTGCCGCTGGAGGAATAATGATGCTGAGCAAATTGTTGTACAGCCCGAGAAAACTGATCACCTTAAAAATCGGAATCATGATGACTTCCAGAGGAATCATCAAGGTGGAAATAAATCCGACCAAGAGGAACGTATCGCCTTTAAATCGGTACTTGGCCAAGGCGAATCCAGCCATAGAATTGATAAGCAGCAGCAGCAGCGTCGAAGAAACGGTGACGATGGTGCTGTTGATGAAATAAGCCCCAAAGTTCCCTTTATCAAATGCAGCGATGAAATGCTCAAACGTCACGGTCTTCGGAAAAAGGCTCGGAGGAAAACTATACAGATCCGTGTTCGTCTTGAAAGCCGAGAGTACGACCCAAAGTACCGGAAACAACCAAAACAATCCAAAAACAATTAACAGCGTATACACCGATATTCTAACCAGCGGTTTCATTTCCATATTAGTTTGCGCCTCCTTTGGAGAGCTTGAATTGCACGACGGTAAAAACGGCAATGAGCGCGAACAATACGACCGACATGGAGCTTGCCATACCGAGCTCTTGCTTGGCGAAGCCGATCTCATAAATATATTGAACGATAAATGTCGTCTCTCTTCCCGGACCGCCGCCCGTAAGAGCGAACATCAGCGGATACGCCTTAAACGCGTCAATTAACGAAATCATGATGACCAGCAGGCTCGTTGGCTTCAGAAGAGGCAGCGTGATGCTCCAGAAGGAACGCAGCTTGGATGCGCCGTCGAGATGCGCCGCTTCGTAATAATCGTTCGGGATGACCTGCAGACCGGCCATGAAGATGACCATGAAAAACCCGACCCGCGACCACAGGGTCGCTACAATAACCGACAGATTGGCATAAGTCGGATCAGATAGAAAGTGAACCGGCTCCGCTCCGACAAGGGTTAACACATAATTTAAAATACCGAAATCTCCGAAAATCCATTTCCAGGTCAAACCGACAATGATGAATGAAATCATAGTCGGCCAATAAAAAATGGCTCTGAACAAACCCCTAAGCTTAATTTGCTGAATAAGCAGTATCGCTACGGCCAATGATAAGCAATAAATACCGGGCACCACAGTGGCCGCATACAAAGCGGTCTTGCTCAGGGCCGTCCAGAACTCCTCATTGGCGAATACTTCTTTGTAGTTATCGATACCTACAAAGCTCATCGGATTTAACCCGTCGTACTCGTGAAAGGAATATACAAAACCGATAAGCGTCGGGATCACAATAAACACGGAAAAAATCAAAAAGTTAGGCAAGACAAATAAATACGGAGCTAGTTGTAGCTTTTTTTTCGGCCGCGACTTTTTCTTCATCCCGGTATCCATAGCATGCGCTGACATTATTACTTCCCCTTTCCTAATAAAAATCAAAGGCTGCCGCCTATCGCAGCAGCCTTCAACCTATTATTTTTTATCGTCTTTCTTATCGTCGCTAATGGCTTTGTCGATCGCTTTAGCTGTTTTATCCATAGCTTCTTTGGCCGTTGATTTGTCGGTGATGACCTCGACCAAATTATTTTTCAAATCGTTGCTGAATTTCGGAACGATGCCTTGCTTGGACCAATCTTCAGCTGCGGCTGGAGCCGTGTTATTCAACTCGTTAGCGAATACTTCGAACATCTCTTTGCCGAATGCATAATCCAGCTTGCTGCTGTCTTTGCGCGGACTCATGAACAAAGATTCTTTATTAAATTTCGAGTTCACTTCCTTGCTGGACAAGTATTCGATGAAGCTCGCCGCTTCTTTCTCTACACCGGAGTTTTTGAAGGCCATCACGAATTTACCGCCAGGAACGGAGGAGCGCTGCTTCGCCTTCGGCATATACGTTACGCCCCACTCGAAGTTGGTAATGTCTTTGTAGTTGCTGACCATCCAGTTTCCGGCCAAATGTGCGGCTACCGTACCGGAACGGAATAGGTTGTTCGGGTTTTCGCCGCCGAGCCAAACGGAAATCGGCATGACGCCATCCTTGTGCAGCTTTTTGAAATAATCGGCCGCTTGAACGCCCGCTTCATTGTTAATCGTTGCTTTCGTGCCGTCTTGACTGATCATGCTGCCGCCGAACTGGTACAGCAGCGTGGACCAGCGATGTGGCGTGAAGTCCCATACCATCCCGTATTTGGCTCCGCCCTTTTCCATAACCTGCTTCAAAGCTGCACTGAATTCGTCCCAAGTCCATACAGCATCGGGAGAAGTAGGCACCTTCACTCCGGCTTTGTCAAAAAGCGTCTTGTTATAAATCAATCCGTTTGCCGTCACATCCATCGGAGCGGCAATAACTTTATTGTCGACCACGTAGTAAGGTTTAATGGAATCGATAAATTGCTCTGTAAATTTATCGACGCCTCCGACATAAGTTGCGAGATCCAACGCCTGATTGGAGAACGCCCCGATCTCAGTTGTGCTGATCCGCGCAAGTGCCGGCGGCTTTCCTCCGGCGACCATCGTCTTCATTTTGGTCGATAAATCCTTGTAAGCAATTTCAATTAAATTGATTTTAATGTTCGGATTTTTTCCTTCGTAATCTTTAATAATGTCCTTCATGACTCCGCCTTCGACGCCATCCGAGAACCATACGAAATCAAGCGTCGCATTTTTCTTGCCGTCCGAAGCTGCAGGAGCGTCGTCTTTCTTGCCGCAAGCAAGAGACATCAAGGCTAACATAACCAAAATCAGAGTAACCGATACAAATTTGAAGCTTTTTCTCATTGCAATCAACTCCCTCTTATAATCAACATGGTCATTTGCTAACGCTTACTTTTCGAAAAATTTGCGGCGACACTCCGGCATACTGCTTAAACGAACGGCTGAAATGCACCGAAGTGTTGAAGCCGATTTTTTCTGCGATAGCACTAACCGGTTCATCCGTCGTCAGCAACAGCTTCTTGGCCTCTTCAATCCGCTTGCTCATCAAATAATTGTTAACCGTGTATCCCGTGACTTCCTTAAAAGAATGACAAATGTAATATTTGTTCAAATGGAGCGCTTTCGAAAGATCGGCCAGCGTGATGTTTTCTGTGAAATGCTGGTTAATGTACTGCAAAATTCGCCTTACATTCGCCTGACTATGGGACGGCTGTTCAGTAGGCGAAAATTCGACCAGATGCTTGGACTTCCTGTAAATCTTAATTAACAATTGCGCAAGATACGTCTTCAGAATCACTTCGTATCCGAACGCTTCGCGTTCAATTTCTTGCTGTAAAAGTCGGAAACCGCTCTCAATTTCACCTTGCTCGTCGAGTGCCCAGCGAATCAGCAAGCCGCCGGGGGCGTCAAACAACGATAACAATTTCTGATACATCTCGGACGGTAATTGCTCCTTGAGAAACAATTCCGTAAAGTTAACATAACTCCGGACATAGGGAACGTCTTTCGCAGGATTCACTCTATGAATCGTGCTGCCGCGAAATAGCAGCATGTCACCTGGCGACAAATCATAAATATCCTCACCGATAATGTAATTGGCGCTCCCGCGAATGAAATAATAAATTTCAAAGCCTTCATGCGTATGAACCGGCCAATTATACTGCCATTCGCTTTGATCCGCTCGAACATAAATTCCATTTCTTCGGAGAGCAAGATTCGTCGGAGTGTGAATTATTAAAGAAATCAGTACCACCCCTCAATAGTACTATTTGTATATTTGATTCGACATAAAACGACTGCTACGTGATCAATAATACCACACATGTCAGCCATTGAAATAACGGATATTGCTGTTAATTTAATCAGAATTGCTGAAAATAGGTGAGATTTATTAAACGTTGCGCGCAATCCAAATCCAGTTGAAAGGGAACGCTATTGAAGCCGTATTAGCCATGCTTTTAATCATCCATATGGCCGGCTGGGCGCTTTCAACTTTCTACTACAATTTCAAGATTTAGAAATAAAAAAAACTTATGACCTCATGATCATAAGTTTATTTGCTGTTCGAACAGTATCTTATCGTTGCAGAGATATTTCCTCGCCGCCTGTTTTTGCCGGTTTCGGCACCGCTTTATTCCGCTTGAAATAACGCCCTAGCCCAACCAGCCCTTTCGGCATAAACCGGATGATTAAGATGACGGCCAGGCCGTAGATGGTCAACTGGTAATCCTGGAAGTTTTGCAGCCAGGCCGGTAAAAACACGAGCAGGATCGATCCCAATACCGGGCCGAGCAGCGTTCCCGAACCGCCGATGACAACGGCAAGCAGACACGCCATCGATGCCGCGACGTTGAAGGGCGCCGGGCTGACAAACCCGGTAAAATAGACGTACAAAACCCCGCCCACGCCGGCAAACAAAGCCGACAATACAAATGAAGCCGTCTTGTACACATACAGCGGAACGCCTACGCTGGCCGCCAGCCTGTCATTCGAGCCGATGCCGCGCAGTCCGTAACCGAGTCGCGACTTGCGCAGCCAGGCTACGAATGCGATTGCGAGCAGCATGACCGCCAGCACGAAATAATAGTAGGTCTCTCTCGGCCATGAGCTCGGGAATAAGCCGGGTACTCCGGAGATTCCGAGATTCCCGCCGGTAATGGCCAGATTATGAAAAAGCTCATCCAGAATAAGGGACATCGACAATGTCAGAATCGCAAAGAAATGACCGCTGGTCCGAAACACAATTAAGGCAAGCGTCAAAGCGATCAGACCATTGCCCGCGATGGCGATCAGTGCTGCGGACCAAACGTTCATGCCGAACGTAGTCGCGCAAATAGCCGTTATATAGGCTCCGACGCCGAACAGTCCGCCCTGCACCAGCGACGTATAGCCTGTAAATCCAAGAATAATGTTTAAGCCCTGATTCACCACGATCCATATGAACGTTAATATGAAAAGGCCCTGGTAATAAGAAGACGTGGTGAACAGAGGGATCACGGCGGCCAGAAGGACGAGGGCGATCGACAGCAGGGAGCCGCGGTTCAGGATCGTTTTCATCGCCTGACCTCCTTGGCAAACAACCCCATCGGCTTAAACACAAGAACCAGAATGATCATCACGAAAACCGCTACGGTTGAATAATGGCTCGAAATGTATCCGATGGTCAGAGATTGGAAGATGCCGATAATCAAACAGGATATGATCGTTCCCATGAGGTTGCCCATTCCGGCCAATACGAGCGCCGCAAAACCGAAAAAGATCAGATCGTTGCCCCGGGTCGGGACCAGGGAATACAATCCTCCATACAAGATGCCGACGAGGGCGCCTACAGCCGAGGCAAAGCCAAATACAAATGCCGATATGCCTTTGATGCTGATGCCCATCAGCAGGGCTGCTTCACGGTTCTCGGCGACGGCACGAATCGCTGTGCCCAGCTTGCTCTTCTTCAAAATAACGGCTGTCGCCACCGTAATGCTGATTGCGGTCAGGATCAGAATCAAGCGCAGTTCGGTAAGCATAACGGGACCAAGCTTGATCATGCCTCCCGCGTCCAATTTGACCTGGAACTGGTCCGGCCCGAAGATCAGCTGCATCGTATTATTCAGGAACGTCATCAGTCCCAGTGAAATAATAAATATATTGAGGGGAGGCAGCTCATTCGCGTTCTTGTACGGGAGCCGCTCCAGCAGAATGCCCGCTGCCGTTGAAATCGCGATCGCCAGCAGGATGGATATCCAGATGGGAAAGCCCATCCGATTGATAAACACCAAGCCGAAATATCCGCCGAGCACCGCGACCGACCCGAATGCAAAATGAGGAATATGCAGAACCCCGAATACCAAAGACAAACCTAACGCAAGGAGCAGGTACAGGCTGGACATGACCAACCCGTTCGCCAACTGCTGCAAAAGCTCATTCAATATAGTCCCTCCGTTCGAAGCCTATGTTCGTTTGGCCGGACCCGTCCGAAGCGTATCGGCGGCCCGGCCATCCTCGCTTTTGTTTACTTGGACGCGTTTCTGATTTTGGCCAATCCTTCCGAGTATTCTTGGACAGGGCTGTTCATTTCTTTATGGACCTTCTTATCTCCGCCCGTCCATACGAAGCTTGCATTCGGCACATAGGCCTGATTGTTCTTGTCAAACATCTTGCCTTCCACCGGGATCCATTTCATCGTCATATGCTCTTTCGGAACCGGCATCTCGTTCAGCGCTTTCACGACCGCATCCGCGTCCGTCGTTCCAGCCTGCTCGATCGCCGCGGCCAGAATGTTCATCAGATCGTAACCGTAGCCGGTGCTTGGCGGCGCTTCCACGTTATATTCCGCTTTATATTTATCCAGGAAGGTCTGCGCGTATGGACCGTTGATCGAATGATCGGACGGATTGATTTCTGCCGGAATCATGTCGTAGATGCCTTCGAGCACATCGGCGGAAACAATTTTCTCAAACTGTGCCTTCGAGCCTCCGTTGAAACCGAGCAGTCGGCCCTTATATCCCAATTCTTTGGCTTGTTTATAGACGAACGCCGCTGATTCTACGTCGGCCCCGACGTAAATGGCATCCGGTTTCGTCGCGATTGCCGCTGTCAGCTGTGCCGTAATATCCTGATCTCCGACTTTGAAGCCCTGTACCGTTGTGATGCTGCCGCCGGTGGATTGAAGCCCCTGCTGTACACCCTCGATCAGGTCCTTGAAGAACCCTTGGGCGGTCGTACCGACCACAGCCATCGTTTTTACGTTCAGCTCTTCGCCGATAAACCTTCCGCTCGTCAGGCCCGTGAAGTCACTCGGCGGGCGGACGTGGAAGACGTAGGGGTTGTTCGTTGCCGTGATCGCTTTGTCGGGAGCTACGCCGACAAGGGTCGGAAGCTTATTTTCTTTAATGTAAGGAAAGGCGGGCATTACCGAGGAGCCGCTCATGAAACCGACGAGAAACTGGATCTTCTCGTGCTCCACCATTTTCTTGATATTGCTAAGTGCGGTTGTCGGGTTGAATTGATCGTCGAGCGAAACCAGCTCAATCCTATGTTTCTTCCCCCCGACGTCGATTCCGCCCCGCTCATTGATATGTTTGACGGCGAGCTTGATGCTGTTATTTTGCGGCACGCCATAAACGGCAAGCGGTCCGGAAAGCGGCTCGGTCTCCCCGATGACGATCGTCGGTTCGGAAGAAGACGACGACGAGTTCCCGCACCCCGCTGCAAATACAGAAACCAACATTGCTACAATCATAACCAGCCTTGTTTTTTTCATATGTTTGTTCCCCTTTAATGGATTTGTAAGGCTAGACACCCAGATAAACGCTTTGTACGATCGAATCCGTCTTCACCTCTTCGGTCGACCCTCCCTTCACGATGGAACCGGCATCCAGGACATAAGCGTAATCGGAAACCGATAAAGCCATATTGGCATTCTGTTCCACCAGCAGAACGGACGTACCTTCCTCGCGGATCTTGTTCACGATCTCTCCGATTTTCTCGACCATCATAGGGGCCAGCCCCAGAGACGGCTCATCCAGCAGCGCCATCCGGGGCCGCGACATGAGCATTCTCGCCACGGCAAGCATCTGCTGCTCCCCGCCGCTCAAGTTAGCGGCCGGCTGCGTCCAGCGATCCTTCAGAATCGGGAACCATTCGACAAGCCTTTCCACATCGCTCCGGATGGCCGATGCGTCCGACCGGAGATACCCGCCCAGCTCCAGGTTCTCTTTAACCGTAAGCGTGGGGAACACCTGCCTTCCTTCCGGACAGAGCGCAATCCCCTGCAGAATGCGTTCCCGAGGAGACATGCGGGTAATGTCCACGCCGTTGAATGTAATGGACCCCCGGGTGATTCGGGCCAATCCCAGTACCGCCTTCATCGTCGATGTTTTTCCCGCTCCGTTCGGGCCCAGCACAACCGTTGTCTGGCCTTCCTTCGCCGTGAAGCTGATCCCATGCAGCACCTCGAGGCTTCCCCAGGAAACATGCAAATTTTCAACCGTGAGCATGAGCTGCACTTCCCCTTCCCAGATAGGCTTCAACGACGACCGGGTCCCGCTGGACGATCTCCGGTTTGTCGTCGGCTATCACTTTTCCAAAGTTCAGCACAACCATCCTGTCGCAAATTTTGGACAACAAGCGCATATGATGCTCAACAATCAGGATGGAGATGCCCCGGTTTTTAATTTTCAGAAGGAGATGTTGAAAATCGTCGCGCTCCCCGACAATCATCCCTGCCGACGGTTCATCGAGCAGAATGAAGGCCGGATCGCCGACCATCGCCATCGCGACCATAAGCCGCCGCTGATCCGCCGTGCTAAGCTCCGATACGGACCGGTCCGCATAGGCGCTGTCGATCCCGACGAACTCCAGCAGCTCAAGCGATTTATGCTCGATGTTGAGCTGGCTTTGTTTGCGTGTCGTCACATTAAACAATGATCGCTTGTCCTCGAGATGGGAGGCTATGGACAAGTTCTCCAATACCGTACAGTCCTTAAAAAGGCTTGTTGTCTGAAACGTTCTCCGAATACCGGCACGGGCTATCTTCGTCGCGTTGTGACGCGTAATATCTTGGCCGTTGAATACGATGTGGCCGCTTGTCAGAGGGGTATGCCCCGAAATCAGGTCCATCATGGTCGTCTTTCCTGATCCGTTGGGCCCGATCAGACCTACGACTTCGTTCGGATAAACTTTGAAGCTCACCTTATCGACGGCTTTAATGCCGCCGTAGTGCTTGCTCACATCCGTTAACTCCAGCATGCAGGCACCTCCAGGTAATCACCGATGCAGTTCTTGCAGGCGATTATGCGTTTTGTCGTTATTTGAATACCAAATATAAGTCCTCGCCGTCCTGCTCCACGGGATATCCCCTGAGCTTCGTTCCGCTATTCACCAGATGCTCCCCTGTACGGAGGTCGAATTCCCATCCGTGCCAGGGACAGCGCAATATTTCCTGTTCGCGTCCGAATTCATATTCATACACATCTGACGGAAGGTGGGTACCGCACACCATCCCGACACATACCGGCGCGTAGGCATGCGGGCACATGTTGCGCCAAGCGAAGTATTGCCCGTTTACAAGAAAAATCCCGATTTCGATTCCATTCACTGTAACGACCTTCCGGCCGCGCTCCGCCAACTCGGCGACCTTGGCAGCTGCGTACTTGTTCATCTACGTCCTCCTCTACACGGTTGTTGAAACCGCTTCCTTCAATCCGTACAGCTCCATCGCGTTTCCGGCACCTATTTTCTCCCTCATCTCCCTGGGGAAGGGGGCAAGCGCTACCTTAGGGGGATCATAATCCCAATGCGCGTAATCCGAAGAATACATGACGACATCCTCCGCACCGCTCATTTTGTAGATTTGTACCAGATGTTCAGGGCTGACCGGCTCCTCGATCGGCTGCGTAGTCAGCCGGATATGCTCCTTGATATATTCGGACGGCAGTCTCTTCAGCCAGGGAACCGTATCCCGGAGCGCCTTGTAGTTTTTGTCCATCCTCCACATCAGATGCGGAAGCCAGGATACGCCGCCTTCAATGGCGACAAATTTGAATGCCGGGAATTTCTCGAATACCCCTTCGCAGACCAGGCTGTTCACGTGCGTCATAAAGTTGAGGGGAAGCACGTTTTCCCATTCCATAAACCGCGTCGGATAGCCGGAAGGGGTAGGAGGATAGGTCGGGCCCAAGCCTTCCAAGCCGGGATGAACGGCGACCGGCAGTCCGTGCCGTTCGGCAGCTTCATAGATCGGATGGTAGAACCGCTGACCGTACGGCACTCTTGCAGCGCTGCACATAATAATTTGGACCATATCTTTATGGCCGGCCATCCGTTCGATTTCCTTGACGGCCGCAGCCGGATCTGAATGGTTCACATGAATGGAGCCTTTATAATGAGGGCTCGCCTTCAACCACGTTTCCACAGTCCAGTCGTTCAGCGCCGACGCGAGCACATTGCCATAGTCCGGATCGTAGCAGAGCGAAATCGCATTCATGTACGGGGTGCCGGTTAAGATCGCGTAATCGATGCCGTATTTGTATATATGGTCCTTCAATACGAAGTAAGGATCGCTTGCCACTGTACCGCCGTTGTCAGGAACGGCGTCTTTGCGCAGCACGCCTACAGGAGACCAGGTTTTGGAGCCTTCCATGCCGTAACCGTACTCCATCCATTGCTGATGCCACGCTTTGGGCAAATACGGAAGCAGGTCCTTCCTGTCGGCCATCGAGTTGTGTACGTCCGTATCGATTAACTTAGGGGCTATGCTCATACTTGACATCTCCTTGTCCATTAGCTGCTGACAGCTTTCCTATTTTCGATCCAGGCGGCCATCGCGCGGAAAATGATCCAGACGGAGGTGGCTCCGGCATCCTGGTGTCCGATCGCCCGCTCTCCCAGCGCTTTCGCCCGGCCAAACCTGGATACATACTGCTTGGTATTCTCCACGCCGACTCGCGCGCTTTCTTCCGCTGCCTTCAGCGCGTCTAGCAAACTGGCGGATTTATCCGCATATTTCCGCAGCGTGGCAACGGCCGGCTGCAGAGCATCAATCATCGTCTTATCCCCGAGGTCGGCCTTTCCGCGTTCCTTGACCGCTTTCAACGCATTTTCCATGATGGTTGACAGCGTTTCCAAATCGATCCGGTCCATGACCGGCATGTTTTTCACGCCGCCTGTAAACATGGTGCCAAAGATGATGCCCGACGCGCCGCCCATGGAGTTGATCATGGACATGCCGATCGTTCTGAAAATATCGTTGATGCTCGTCATCTCGGTTTCGTTCAATTTCTGGATGGCCGCCGTAAAACCGATAGACATGCCGATGCCATGATCGCCGTCGCCGATGGCACCGTCAACCTCCGTAAGGATCGGTTTGCTTTCGATGATCCTCTCGCCGACAAACCGGAACAAATCACAGGTCATCTGTACGTTTAACGTGTTCTCCACGATCATCGCTCCTGTCTGTGCATGTTATGATAAAAAGAGGATTGTGCGGGATGGTTGTAATACCGTTTCAGCTCGTCGTCCAATCGGATCAGCGAGATCGAAACGCCTCCCATTTCCATCGTTGTACAATAATTTCCGATTACAGTGTCATGGATGGCAATGCCGCGCCCGGCCAAAACCCGGGACACTCTGCGATTGACGATCATAAGTTCGATAAGCGTCGTTGAGCCGAGACCGTTGACCAGCACGCAGACTTCATCGCCGCTGGCGAAGGGAAGATCATCCAGCATGTAATCCAGCATGTTGTCCGTCAGTTCGTCCGCCTGCATCAGCTTTGTTCGTTTGATGCCAGGCTCGCCGTGGATGCCCATGCCGAATTCGATTTCGTCGTCCGCGAGCGTAAACGACGGTTTAACCGAGCCGGGTATGGTACCCGGTGACAGCGCAACGGATACGGAGCGGGTGGCCTCGCTTGCTTTCCGGGCGATCCGCACGACTTCATCCAGGCTGTGTCCCTGGTCGGCTGCGGCTCCTGCGACTTTGAGGACAAACAGGAATCCGGCAACGCCTCTCCGGTCATGGATTCTTTCCGGCGGCGCGGAGGCCACATCGTCATATACAGGTACGGTTGCGGTTGTCAGCCCCTCCATGTCCAGCATCTCCGCCGCCATTTCGAAATTCAGCACATCCCCGGCATAGTTCACGATCAGAAACAGGACACCCCTGCCCGAATCGACCGCTTTGGCTACGCCTTGTATGGTGCTCGGAGTCGGCGCAGCGAACACATGGCCGATCGCCGCCCCGTCCGCCAAACCCTCACCCACATAACCGAGAAACAGGGGTTCATGACCGCTGCCGCCCCCGATGACAAGGCCGACTTTGTCTTTTTTGTGTTTAAGAACAATTCCGTTAATGCCGTCCACTTTGGTATAATCGTTTCCAAATGCATGGATGAAGCCTTCTATCATTTCATCTACAACCCGCTCCGGGTTGTTTATCAATTTTTTCACGGCCATCGCTCCTCTGATCATTTTCCAAGCCCTTACACTTAAGTCGATATCGTAAACTGAAAGCCCTTACATAAGGATGGATTTATCTTATAGCATTAATGCAATTAATGTAAAATTAATAATAGTGATCTTTAGTTAAGCTGAAGTTATGGATCAGGCCGGGCAGCTTGCATGACGGCAATCCATGTCATGAAATATGGTATGATGAAGGCATACTGCACTATTAACTCATACGGGGAGTAAGACGATGAATATTGAACAATTGGAATATATCGTTGAAGTGGCCAAAACGAGTTCAATATCGATCGCGGCGGAAAAACTGCATATTTCGCAATCCGGAATCAGCCAGTCGATTACCAGTCTCGAAGAGGAGCTGGGCATTAAAATTTTCAACCGGTCACGAATGGGAACCTATCCAACCGATGAAGGCAAAGTGATCATTAAGAAAGCCTATGAAATTTTAAGCAATCTGCGGGAGCTGAGGCAGGAAGCACACATGCATAAAAGCCTGATAACCGGCGAATTGAAAATTTCGGTCATTCCCAACATGATGATGCTGCTGTTCAACACCCTGTTAGCCTTTAGAAGCGATCACCCCGATATCCATATCGAAATCAACGAAAAAGGAACAAGCGATATTCTCGAGGATTTAAGGCTGCAGCACGCCGAGATTGGCCTGATCACCATTCCTGAGGATCTGCTGAAAACGTATGAAAGTTTTTATTTCGAGAAGCTTCTGGAAGCGAAGATGAAGGTGTATGTAGGGAAAAATACGCCTCTGGCCTTCAACGGTACGATCACTACGGAGGAATTGGCGAAATATCCGCTGGTCCTGTACAAGAGTGAGAATGTGAAACAGTTCGTCAAGGAATTATCCGACAAATACGGGCCGTTTAAGATCCTGTTCACAACGGACAGCAATGATGTGATCAAAAGGGCGACCATTGAAGGCCTGGGCATCGGCATCGGGACCAGCAATATCGTGCATTACGATCCCTACATCATCAACGGGGATATCATTACCGTCGACATCGCGGATTTCGAGCAAAAGCACAGAACGTATTTCGGCTGGATCCGGTCCAAGGATAAACCGCTGTCTCCCGCGGCCAAGAAATTCCTCAATCTGCTGAAGCTGGAGATCCAGAAGGGGAACGGTTGAACGGGTTCTTCGTTGCCGGACTGAACAGTCATTCGTCCACAGATGAATAGACCCTCTTCCAGCTGCACTGGAATAGGGTCTACGGCGTTAATAAACAGGTTATTTCTGCCATCTCCTTTGGCGGGGTTTTATTGAACTTCATTATCCAACTATTTGTAGAGCCTTCTCTAACGCTCCAGATGCACCGAAGCCATCATGATAGTCGATTTTCTTACCCTTTTTTTCCGCGAGCTCGCGCACGGCCCACATCGAAGTATGCTTGATCGCTCCTTTTAAGATTATAATAACATCGGCTTTATTAATGATTCGTTGAAAATAGTTTTCTACAGAGCCTCCACCCGTCTTTCCATTATGATGCACGACGATCAAACCGCGCTTTTCACCCATTTTTTTGTAGGTATCGGTTTGACTGCCTCCGATGATCGCAACTGTCTTCATTTTCAATTCCCCCCTTATCATTGGACTCTTTCAAAACCTGTTAAGGTTATTTTAACTCAATATGTGTAAATGTCAATCGGTTTACTCGGATTATTAGTACCATGAGCAGCGCGGGTGTTTGTCTCAACTAAAACAACCTCATCCGGTTAATCAGCGGTTTACAAGGTAAAGCAAAATAACCGGCTGCAACAGCCGGTTATTTTGCTTGTATAGTTACCTATTCGCTCATTGCGGCAGCGCTTTAGGATTGGGCACTTCAATTCCGTTAAGAATAAGTCTGTACGTGATACCCGCATTCAGTGAATCGGACACAGAGCAGTACTTTTTGCTTCCCAACTCGATGGCGTTCCACACGCGGTAGTCGGGGATCGTCCCATCGACCCTTACCGTCAGCTCGATGGCGTTAAAGCCTTTGGGCGCCGCTTCTCTTCGGGAACCCTCGGCATCGATCTCCAGGTGCTCCACCGTATGCAAGAAATTATTCAAAATCATCGTAATATCTATCCCGATGCAGCCTGCCAAGCCTGCCAGCAGAAGCTCCATCGGCGTCGCCCCCTCTCCGTCTCCGCCGTAAGCCGGCGTTGCGTCCATGCTTATGCTGAACCCGGAAGGGCCTACCGATTGAAATGAGCGTTTGCCTTGCCATTTGGTCGTTACGAGCATACTTTAAAACCCGCTTTCTCCTGTGAGATCATGGTAATCAATTGGAATTGTTGTTCTTCTCATATAAGTGACAAGCAATATAACGGTTCCCGTCAACCATCCGCCACTCGGGCTGTATGTTCCTGCATTCCGGCTTAACTAGCGGACAACGGGTATGAAAAGCGCATCCCGAAGGAGGATTGCGCGGGCTGGGAACATCCCCGGATAGCACAATTCGCTCCCTGCGCTTGTCCGGGTCCGGTTCGGGGATCGCCGAGATGAGCGCTTGGGTGTAAGGATGAAGCGGGCGCTCAAACAGCTCCTCCGTGGGCCCCATCTCTACCATTCTGCCTAAATACATGACGCCGACCCGATCGCTAATGAATCGAACGACCGACAAATCATGAGAAACGAACAAGTAGGTGAGCGACAAACGGCTTTGCAGATCCTGCATCAAATTCAGAATTTGGGCTTGTATGGATACGTCCAAAGCTGAAACCGGCTCGTCAAGAACCACGAATTTGGGCTGAAGAATCAAAGCCCGCGCAATGCCGATACGCTGCCGTTGTCCTCCGGACAGCTCATGCGGATATCGAAGAGCGTGATGCGAATTTAATCCGACGACTTCCAGCATCTCGCCGACCTTGGCCTTGATGTCTTGAGCGGATAATTTCAAATGGGTGCGAAGCGGCTCCTCCAGCGTCCGTTGAATGGTCCACTTGGGGTCCAACGAACCGTACGGATCCTGGAAAACAATCTGCATGTCGGTTTTCAGCTGACGCAGCTGCTCCGGGCCTAATGAGGTGATATCCGTGCCGTCAAACCGAATGCTCCCTGCGGTCGGCTCTATTAATCGCAGGATCGTTTTGCCAAACGTCGTTTTGCCGCAGCCCGACTCTCCGACGACCGCGAAGGTCTCTCCTTTTTCAATGGACAAGGAAACGCCGTCGAGCGCCTTAGCAGTACCGGCTCCTTTACGGAATATTCCATTCCGAGCGGGATAATGCTTTTTCAAATCACGTACCTCAAGCATCGGGGGCATGCGTATCCCTCCTGTACAGATGACATTTGCACCGGTGGCCGTTTCCAAAGTCGAACGTGCCCGGCTCCTCAATCTCGCAAATATCGATTTTGGAAGGGCATCTCTCCGCAAAACGGCAGCCCTTCGGGTATTCGGAAGGATGGGGTACCTGTCCGGCAATCGAGTATAGGCGCTTTTCGCCGCCCGTGAATTGGGGCACCGATTTCAACAGCCCCACCGTGTAAGGATGCTTCGGCTCCCGAAACAAGCTCGCGACGTCTCCCTCCTCGACGATTTGCCCCCCATACATCACGGAAACCCGGTCGCACATCTCGGCGACAACGCCTAAATCATGCGTGATCAGCATGATCGCCATGCCCCGCTCCCGCTTGAGCCTACGCATCAGGTCCAGGATTTGGGCTTGAATCGTGACGTCGAGCGCTGTCGTCGGTTCATCGGCAATTAATATTTCCGGGCTGCATGCCATAGCCATCGCTATCATCACCCGTTGACGCATTCCTCCCGACAGCTGGTGCGGATAAAGCTTGGCCACTTGTTCAGGCGCCGAAATTTCCACATCTCTCAACAAAGAGACTGCTTCCTTGCGGGCTGTTCTCTTATCTTTGTTTGAATGCTGCCGTATCGCCTCTTCCAGCTGTCTCCCGATTTTGAACACCGGGTTCAATGCCGTCATCGGCTCTTGAAAGATCATGGCGATCCGGTTCCCGCGAACCTTCCTCATCTCGGACTCAGGCAGCTGCGCCAGGTTCTGTCCTTGTAAGCGAATGTCGCCTCCCGTAATCACGGCTTGTTCCGGGAGAAGACGCATGATGGAGAGCGAAGTGATGCTTTTTCCGCTGCCGGATTCTCCGACTATTCCGAGCGTTTCTCCTGAATTCAAATACAGATCGATACCGTCCACTACACGTACCGAGCCCGACGGGGCGGCAAACTCCGTTCTTAAGTTATAAACCTCCAAAAGCTTAGTCATATTCGCCTCCCGTGTAACGAGTAAAGTCCGGCAAAACCCCCGAAGTTAATCGGGGGCCTGTTTATTATTTATAGAGCGAGGCAAATCGGATGATCTCATCCGGATAGAATACATACCCCTTCACGTTCTTATTGAAGCCTGCAATCAGATTGCTTTCGTACAGATAAGCCCATGGGGAATCGGCCGTGATCTTTTTCTGAACTTCCTTGTAAATCGCAGTGCGCTTAGCTTCATCGGTCTCGGAATTGCCCTTAGCCAGCAGGCTGTCGACTTCAGGGTTGTTATAAGCAGCATAGTTCGAAGCGCCCTTGCTGTCCAGCAAAAATCCGTAATGGTACGACGGGTCGTTCACGAGCGACGTATATTTGCCAAGGAACGCAGGCACCGACTTTTTGGTCGTCAGCTCCCGGTATTGTGCCGGCGCCACTTTATTAATATTCAACGTAATTCCGACCTTCTCCAGCTCAGCCTTAAGCAGTACGGCAATATCCTCGTAATCCTGTGTCGCGGAGGAAATGGTCAGATCGAACGTAAAGCCCTTCTCGTAGCCGGCTTCCTTCAATAAGGATTTGGCTTTCTCCACATCATACTTGTATTCATAGCCTTCAGAGGTATGAGCAGGAGACTTGCTTGAGATGGAGCTGGTCATCTTGGAGGCTTGACCAAAGACAACATCCTGCAGCAATTTGTCCTGATTAATCAAGTAATTGATCGCCTGTCTGACCTTCAGGTTGTCAAAAGGCTTGAAATTCGCGTTCATTCCCATATATACGATGCGGTTTGTCGATTCGGAGCTGATAACCAGGTTATCCTTCTTGGATAAGCTCCCCACATCCTTGGCCGGAATATCCAGAGCGACGTCAATATCTCCCTTTTCCAGGAAAAGCTCTCGGTTCGACGCTTCTTTTACGTACTTCACCACCACTTTGTCGACCTTCGGAGCGCCCTTCCAGTAGCTTTTATTCGCTACGAATACGGCTTCCGTGGCGGGGTCCCACTTCTCCAGGGTGAATGCGCCCGAGCCTGCCGAGTTCTGGGTTAAATAACCGTCAGGCTTGCCCTCAACGACGGATGGATCAACGACCGAGAAGGTAAAGGTCGCCAAATATTTCAAGAACAGCGGGTTCGGTGCCGCAAGCTTAAATTCTACAGTTTTGTCATCGATTTTCTTAAACGATTCGATGTTCGAGAGCTTATACAAGCTGCCGCTCTCGCCCTTGCTTTGAAGTCTCTTGAAGGAGAATACAACCGCATCGGCATTCACAGGGTTGCCGCTGTGGAATTTCACGCCGTCGCGCAGCACGAATGTATAAGTTTTCTTATCGTCGGAGATCGTCCACTTCTCAGCCAAGGAAGGCACGATCTGATCCGTACGGCCTACGGTTTTCCCGTCTTTGGTTTCTGTGCCGCTCGTTACCAGCTGATCGTACAAGGCAAACGCATAGGAGGCCGAGGTCAAATCTGCCGCTTCATGAGGATCCATCGTTTGACCTGCACCTTGGGAGTAGGCGATGGTTATCGTTTGACCCGCAGCGGGCGTATCGTTATTCGCGCCAGCTTGAGGCTGCCCGGAGTTATTCGCGCCCGGCTTCGGATTCGCGCTATTCGTGCAGCCTGCCGCCAGCACCAGAATTAATATTGCTGAAATGATCATAATAAGCTTGTTTGGTTTCATTTTCTCTACTCCTTCTTTGCTCTGAATTTATTATCCTTCGAGGAACGAGAGTGCGGATCGAGTATGTCCCGCAGTCCGTCCCCAAGCAGATTAAACCCGAGAATCGTAGTAGCGATGGCTATGCCGGGGAATACCGTCATCCACCATTCGCCGGAAATGATATAATCGCGCCCGTGGGAAATCATCGCCCCCCATTCCGCGGTCGGCGGTCGTACGCCCAGCCCAAGAAAACTTAGACTGGCGGTCGTCAGTACGGCGGATCCCAGACCGAGTGTAACCTGCACCAGCAACGGGGCGAATGCGTTAGGAAAAATATGACCGAACAAGATAGCGCTATGTCTGACGCCTAAGGCCCGGCTAGCCTCGATAAATTCCCGTTCCTTGATCACGACGGTTTGTCCATACATCAGTCGCGCGAACTCAGGAATACCGACAATGCCGACCGCCAGCAGCGCTCCGAACAGCCCTGGACCAATGGAAGCTGCAATGGCCATAGCCAGGATGAGCGAAGGAAACGCAAGCAGCGTATCCATGATGCGCATAATGATATTTCCGCTTCTCCCTCCAAAATAGCCGGCGATGGCTCCCAGCGGAACTCCGATAAAAAAAGCGATGCCGACGGAGACGAATCCTGTCCATACGGTGACTTGAGCACCATATACAATTCTACTAAATATATCTCTGCCATAATTGTCCGTGCCAAACCAATGCGCAGCATTCGGCGGCAGCAGCTTATCTGCTGTTTGAGGCTCGTTAGGCAAATAAGGAGCGACCCAAGGCGCCAGCACGGCCAGCACGACCCAAACGAGTACAAGAATCAGTCCAATACACGTTAACCTGTTGTTCAATACATGATTTATGACGACGATAGCTTGCTTTCGCTTATTCATAACGCACCCTCGGATCCAGCACCCCATACCAAAGCTCTACTATTAGATTCAAAATTCCGTATAACACGGCACTGATCAGCGTTATCGCCTGGATTGGCGCGTAATCGGCCGCCAGAATAGATTCCGTGACGTATTGGCCTACACCCGGCCAGACGAAAACCGTTTCGGTGATCACCGCTCCGCCGAGAAGATATCCGAACTGAAGCCCGACTACCGTTAGGGTCGGTACTAAGCCGTTAATAAGTCCATGCCTGGCAATGACGGCACCGTCCGACAAGCCTTTGGCTTTCGCCGTTCTCATGAAATCCTGCTTGATGACGTCCAGCATGCTGGCTCGAATCATTTTGGTCACAATGGCCATCGTGCCTAAGCTTAAACAAAAAGCCGGCATCAACAAATGAAGGAGGGAATCCTTCAGCGCCACCATATCCAAGCTAAGCAAGCTGTCAATCACATACAATCCGGTTACATGCGTCGGCGGATTGATATCCCCGCTGATTCGGCCAACCGGCGCGGGCAGCCAGCCAAGCTTCGAATAAAACAGGCTGATCAGCAGCAAGCCAAGCCAAAAAATCGGCATGCAGGAGCCTATCAAGGAGAGAATTCGCGTGAAATGGTCAATCACGGAATTTTTTCGGGCAGCAGCCAAGACGCCTAACGGTATGGCAACCATAAGTGCGATCACCATGCTGGCAAGTGTAAGTTCGAGCGTAGCGGGAAACCGTGTGGCGAAATCGGAAGCCACAGAATGTCCCGTATGCCAAGCGTATCCGAGATCTCCTCGGGCCAGCTGCTTGATATACTCCCAAAATTGGATATATAAAGGCTGATTAAATCCGTATTGCTCACGCACCTTCTCCACAAACTCGGGAAGCGCCTGCTCACCGGTTATCATCAAAGCCGGGTCCCCCGGCAGTACCCGTGTCAGGATGAAGGTGACTACGATAATCCCGATGAGACTAGGAACCATCATTGTTAAACGCCGGAGCGAGTATACCAGCAAGTCCCTCTTATCCTCCTTATTAGGCTATTAATAGGGGCCTTCATTTGCTTAGATCCCTAATAAGCCGAAAAATTCGAATCGCACCGTCTCAGCCGCCAGTTCTTCCGCCGTAAGGCGTGCCAAGTCGGAATTCGGATGGATCGGTCCGAACAGCCAACGGGCTATAACTCCTTCGATGAGACTCACTAATAGTGCCGCACGCATATGCAAATTCATTGACCCGGGCAGCATCCCGAGTTCAGTCGCTCTTTCAATATTGCGCCTGAACGCCTCCTCCATGTCGATACGCGTTTCCTTAGAGGCTCTTCGAATCGATTCATCCTCACCTCCGGTTAGCAGCAGCTCCATAAAATACCGGTTTTCATCGGCAAATTGAAAAATATCCTTCAAGAGACGCTGCGAGCCTTCGACCATCTCTGAAACGGAACCGCTTTGGCTGCGGTAGCCTTTCGCAATCACTTGAAGCAGCCGTTCCCGGCCGGAACGTATGATTTCCAGACCGATCGCTTCTTTGCTCTTGAAATACCAATAGAACGTTCCTTGCGCCACGCCGGCATCGGCTACAATATCGGATATCTTCGTATTGTGGTACCCATGCTTGGCAAACCGCTCGACCGCAATTGCCAAAAGCTGTTCCCGGCGCAGATCCCGCTTTGAAGCACTTTTATCGTTATCGTTGGTAATAACAAATACACACTCCTTCAAGATTGACTAGTCAGTCAGTTTTATATAATTTTATATCTTATAGACTTACTCGGAATTTGTCAATACTAATATTTTCATCCCTCATCTGTCTCATCCGGAAAGCTCAGGCTTGTCGCCGGATACTGTTGTTGATGCCATGAAATTTATGGGGGCAACTGGCGAAAGCCCTATCAGGCAGGCTCATTCCAGAGAATGAACCACCCAATAGAGCTTGACTCGCAGCTTCTGAGCAATCACATGTAACGTACGTTCTATCCCTTCATGGCGATCATTTCGAACGCTTCTCCGAAGCATACGCCGAGCCGTTATCCAATTGCTCCTGCCATTCCGGGGCCGGCCATCCCGCGACGCGGCCGGATAGCAGCGGGTCCTGCGTTTCCTTCATCCAGGCATCCACTTTACCCCGCAGCTCGTGAAGAACATTCGCGTAGTCGGGATTTGCAGCCAAATTATGACGCTCCAACGGATCTGCCTCCAAATCATAGAGCTCCTCTAAAGCATTAGGAACGTAATAATCGTCCCGCACGATTTCGCCGGATAAGCTCCGATGAATGTCAAGCGGCAAGTACACGGAAGGGCCGTCCTCGAAATTGCGGATATACTTGTACTGCTGCGTACGAACACCTCTCATCGGATGATACAAGTCATGCCAGGTCAGCTCCGCGAAGAAATGGTCACGGCTTACAGCGCTGGCTTCCGGCTTGAACAATCCGAGGAAGCTTGTCCCGTCCAGCTCTTGCGGAATGTCTCCGCCAACGAGCTGAAGCAGCGTTGGCATCAAGTCCACGTTGCAGAGCAGTTCTTTTACGACCTTCCCGCCTTCGATCAGACCCGGGTAATACATGACGAGGGCCGTCTCCAAGCCGGCGTCCATAAGTGTTCCCTTCGCCCGCGGGAAGGCAATCCCGTGGTCCGTCGTATAAATGACCAGCGTGTCCTTACTTAAACCGGCTTCTTCCAGACCTTGAAGAATGCGGCCGATACTCTGATCGAGTACTTTCACCGAACCGTGAAGCAGCGCAAAATCCTCTCTTACCTGAGGGTGATCGGGTAAGTATGGGGGCGGAGTCACTTGATCCGCGGGGTCCTTCACCGCTTCATACTCGTCAAAATCACGGTGTGTCTCAAAAAAACCGACCGACGCAAAAAACGGTCTCCCCTCGGCAGAGGCACCCTTTTCCTGCAAATATTGTACAACCCGCTCAGCTACTTGAGGTCCACGATCTCCCGGCACCGGCTCCACACGTTCATATCCCAGCTTGTAGGTCGAGGACGTCAGCCGGCTGTCGGGTTCGCCGATCGTTTCGTGGCTAAAGCCGATGAGCGCCGTTTCGTATCCCAGCTTCTGCAGCTCCTTCGGTAAGGTCGTGACCTCGGGTCGTATGGAAAAGCCCAAATGTGCAAGACCGAGCATCCCGTTATTATGCGGATACTGGCCGGTAAGAATACTTGCGCGGCTCGGACTGCACTGCGGGGCCGGACAAAAGTAATTGTCGAAGCGAACCCCTTTCTCTGCAAGCGCATCGATGGCGGGCGTTTCCACCCCTTTACCGTAGCAGCCTAAATAACGTCCGGTATCGTGTGAGATCATAAACAGAATGTTTGGTTTTTTCATGTCGCTCTCCTCTTTATATCGCTGCACGAGCTATTATTCCTTTACGGCGCCTGAAGTTAAGCCGGATACGATTTGCCGTTGAAACAGAAGCACCAGGATCGCGACCGGCACCGTCACGGTTATGGTAGCGGCGGAAATTTCCCCCCAAGGGAAGGTGAATTCTCCTTGAAACATGGCAATGCCGACTGGAACGGTCATCATGCTTTCTTTGGTATTGATTGTTAGAGAAAAGAAAAATTCGTGCCAAGCGTCCACAAACACGATGATCGCCGTCGTGAACAATCCTGGCGCTGCCAATGGCAGCAATATTTTGCGGAACGTCTGCATGATCGAGGCGCCGTCCACTTTGGCCGCTTCCTCCAGCTCATACGGAATTTTTTGAAAAAACGTCGTCATGTACCAGATCGATAACGGAAGCGCAAAAGTCGTATACGGAATAATAAGTCCCAAATACGTGTTGCGCAGCCCGGTAGCCTGCATGAACAGGAAAATCGGGGAAATCGTAGCGATCTGCGGAAACATGGAAACCGCCAGCAGCACACCCAAAAAGAACGTTTTTCCGAAAAATTGAAGACGGGCAATCGCATACGCCGCAAAAGACGCGACAAACAGGCTGTAAAGCATCGTCAAACCGGCTACCGTCAAGCTGTTCAACAGGTAACGGCCGAACGGATGGTTGACGAAGACGCTCACGTAATTGTCCAAGGTGTAGCCCGGCACGATCACATCGAACGCATGCGGCCCATATAAATACTCGGTTTCTTTCACGGAGGCCAGGAATACCCAGAAAAAGGGAAACATGACCGCTGCAATAAAAATGGTTATGCCGACATAAAAAAGCAGACCTGATTTTTTCGCCATGGTTTCCCCTCCTAACCTCCGCGTTTGCTGACCATGTCAGCGCCCAAGAGCTTCACAAAGATCATACAGATGATGGCTATGCACAAAAACACAATGACAGACAACGCGGAGCCGGCTCCGAAATCAAGCTCGGCAAACATCGTTTTGTAAGCATAAATCGAAATGGACTCCGTCGAATTCGCCGGGCCGCCCCCCGTCAGCACATAAATGAGATCGAAGACACGGAAGGCATCCAGCGTACGGAACATCAGCGCGACAAGGAAGGTTGTTTTCAATGAAGGCAGCGTAATATGAACAAACTGTTTCCAACGCGTCGCACCGTCCACTTGAGCCGCTTCATACATCGACCCGGATATCGTCTGCAACCCGGCGAGCAGCAGCAGTGCTACGAAAGGAGCTGTTTTCCATGTATCGGCGAACACGATCGAGAACATCGCTCCCGCTTTCGTCGATAGCAACGTACTCATTTCGGAGATCAAGCCAATTTCGGTAAAAAGCCTGGCAATCACGCCGTTCTGTCCGTCGTACAGAAACTGCCACATCATGGCGGAAATCGCGGTCGGCGTCGCCCAAGGAATAAGAACGGCTGCCCGTACGAGCCCCCGGCCTCGAAAAGAGCGGTTGATAAGCAGGGCGATCAACAGACCGAATAGCATCTCCATCGATACAGCGCACACCGTAAATAAAGAGGTATTTCCAATGGATTGCCATAACCGCGGATCCGCGATAAATCGCTTATAATGGCCCAGGCCGACAAAGTTAGGCTCCATGAAGGTCCCCATTAGCGCCCCGATGAGCCCTATGGGATCGTCGGGGCGCTTCATCAAGCCCTCCTCTTTCACTTGCTTTAAGATCTGAAGCATCTCGCCGAGCTCCGTCCTCAGCTTCAACGCCAATTCCCGGTCCAGCTCGAAGTACTTCAGCTCTTCCGGCACCGGCTGAAAATCGAATAGCAGACGATCAATCTTCTCATATCTGGCTTTAAAGGCCGGATCGGCCTCCAGTTCGTTCTTCATCTCCTCCGCGCGCTGCCGCAGCGGCTCCAGGCGATCTTTAACCGCTCCTCCTTCAGCAGCTTCCGCCCCAAGAATTCTAAGAAGTATCGGCATGGTCTCCGTATACTTCTCCATATTCAGGGCATACTCCGCATGAATCTCCGACTTTGTCGGATCATTGAGCCGGATGTCATATAAGCTGATCCAGAAGGAGCGCAGCACCGGCCAGATGGCAATCGCACAGATGAGCAAGGCGGCCGGCATAATCAACAGGTAAGCCACCCGAGCCTCTTTGGTAAACGCCGTTCGTTTAAACATATTTTCGAAAGACACCGCCTTCGGTCACAGCTATATCGAGAATCGAAATGAATGAAGAGTCGTGTGCCTTGAAGGCTGTAGACTCATTATGTGTTTATTTGCTGCCAATAGCTTGCTTGATTTGGCTTTCCAAGTTGCTCAGCGCCTGCTCCGGTGTTTGCTCCCCGGCGATCGCTTTGGATACCTCGACTTGAATCAGGCCGGAAATTTTGGCATATTGCGGTGTAATTGTTCTTGGGATCGCGCTGCTTAGACCGTTGACAAAGTCGCGGCTCGCGAACAACGGACTCGCTTTTTGTACCTCCGCATCATCAAACAGAGACAAATATGTGGGCGTTTGCGTGCTGTTGACGGCAATGATTTTTTGCCCTTCAGGGCTGACCGCAAATTTCAGGAACTCCCAGGCTTCCTTCGGATGCTTGGAATATTTGTTGATAGCCGCCAACCAGCCGCCAAGAGCTGCTGCTGAACGGGCGTCACCGGCCGGAAGCGCTGCAATACCGACATTGCCTGCAACTTTGGATAGCTTCGGATCGTTGGCCTGTGCGTACAACGCCGGCCAGTGACGGGCAAACACCGCGCTGCCTTCCAAGAAGGCATTCAGCGTCTCTTTCTCGGTAAAGGTGTTTAAATTGGCTGGTACGGACTGAGATTTTTGAATCTCAATGAGCTTCTTCAGCCCTTTCAAAGCTTCCGGACTATTCACCGTTACATTGCCTTTGTCGTCGATAATTTTACCGCCGTAGGCGCTGACGAGCTCCGTAAACCCGACCGTTAACCCTTCATACTGCTTCCCTTGGGTTACGAAACCGTATTTGGTGCCGCCTTGCCCCTTCAACGCCTCCGCTTGCTTGAGAAGATCATCCCACGTTTTCGGAACTTCCTTCACGATATCCTTGCGGTAATATAGCAGCCCCGCATTGTTATAACGCGGAAGTGCCCACTGTTGTCCGTTGAAATAGCCTGCGTCGATGCCGCCCTTCAGATATTTAGTGAGGTCGACCTTATCCTCCTGGATCAACCGGTCGAGCGGAAGAAGGAAACCGGCTTGGGCGAATTCGGCAGGCCAAACGACGTCCAGATTGATCACATCGATTTCAGCCGATTTACCGCCAAGGATGGTAACAAGCTGATCATGCATTTGCGAGGAGTCGTTCGGGAAATCGCGTACTTCCACCTCGATGTTCGGGAACTTCGCTTGGAAGGCGGCGACCAGCTTCTTCGTGCCTTCCGTTTGGTCGGCCCCCTGACTGAATACGATCTTTACCTTCTCGGCCGGCTTATTTTCTGCAGCCGGAGCGTTAGGCGTGCTGCTTGGGGCAGGTGCCTGGTCTTGAGGATTCGATCCAACGCAGGCGGACAGCGCAGCAGCTGCCAGCGAGAATACAAGGGTTGTGCTCAGAGCTTTTTTCAACATATGATTGGCCTCCTATTTGGTTTGAGCATGGAAATTATAGCTATCGAGCGGCGTGCAGAAGTGTATCACCCCTTTCAACCCAAATGAAAACGTTTGCTGAAAAGCTTTTCAGATTATCGTGAGCTTTAGCTTACTTGGTTTTTCATCTAATTGATGTTGATATCTCTCACGGAATGCCGTTCTTCAATCCAATGCGACATGTACGTGCGCAGCTCATCCAGCTGTTTGCCGTTGATGAGCTGATCCAGCTTCCGGACCGCTTGAAACCCCATTTGGTACAACGGCTGGGCAACGGTGGTCAGCTTCGGGTAGCTCATGCCCGCCATTCTCGTGTTGTCAAAGCCGATGACCGAAACCTGCTCAGGCACTTGAATCCGGTTCTCGTGCAGATAAGATATCGCACCAAGCGCTCTCTCATCACTTGAAGCGAAGACCGCTGTCAGCTCAGGGAATTTCGCATACAGCTTTTTCATGGCCTCGTAGCTTTCTTCAAAGTGATAGTTCGCATATTCAATGCGGATTTCCGGTGCAGCCTCCAGACCATGTGTCCGCAGTGCTCTCATGAATCCTTGAATTCTCGGCAATCCGGATATCGGATCAAGTGTAGACCCGCTAATCATGCCGATGCGCTTGTGTCCCTTGCGAATCAGATACTCCGTCGCATCATACGCAGCTTGCTCGTCGTTCACTCTTACGGAAGGGATCTCGTATTCCAAGCTATGCGTGGCAGCCAAAACAATCGGTATATTCAACTGCCGGAACAGTTCATAGCTGTCCGGATAAATCGGCTCGCTTGTAATGACGATCCCGTCGATCTGCTTTTCGCTTAACACCTTCACGCTTGCCAATCGACGAGCTTGATCGTTAACCGTATTACAAATAATCAGGTTATTTCCGCTTTCATGCGCCGAATCTTCCATCCCGCGGATGACCTCTGCATAAAATAAGTTGGAGATGTCCGGAATGATGACCCCCAGCGTCTGCGTTCTTTTGTGAATTAACCCCCGTGCCAAGGCGTTAGGGGTATAATTTAGCTGCTCGATCGCCTCCAAAATCTTTTCCCGCTTATCTTTGGCCACCAGATCCGGATTATTCAATACCCTGGATACCGTGCTAATAGAAACGTTGGCCATACGCGCTACATCTCTTATGGTTGATTTCATCGGATTCACCTGTCATTTGTCATGAAAAGCTTTTCATGACCATTATATCAAAGGCGCTCCGGCTCCACCATACCTTTTTTGATAACCAACGGGAAATTTGATATGAACTCAATCCTTATACCGAGTATTATACTAGGTATTATATGAATATCAAGATTTTTTTGAAAAAATTTGCGGAATTCAAGAAATCTTTCGGGCGGCAAGAAAAAATAATACAGCGCGTCCTACCGGAGGACACGCTGTATTCCTTAGCTTATTCGGTTATTTTCTTAAAGATTCGATACATGAGCACGGCGGTTTCGGCCCGCGTTATATTCGCCAGCGGTTCAACGCGCCCATTGCTCCCCTCGATGAGTCCAGCCTTCACCATGCCCGCGACAGCCTCCTTGGCATAATCGGCAATCTGCTGCCCGTCGGCGAACGTTTCGAGCGAAGCCGCACCGCTAATTATCGGCGCTTCCGCCGCCTTCAACGCCCGTTCGGTTAGGACAAATGTGTCTTGCCGGGTAATCGGATCGTTCGGTCTGAATGTATCGTTGCCCGAGCCCTCGGCGATTCCCAGCTTCCTTGCAGCCGCGATCGCTTCGTAATAATAATCCCCGGGCTGCACATCCTTGAAGTTTTCTGCCGCTTGCTTCGACTCGAGTCCGAGCGTCTTGACCAGCAGCGTTACAAAATCCGCCCGGGTGATCGGTTTGGCCGGCGAGTATTGCTTCTCGGACGTTCCTTCGATGATGTCTCTGGAGGCCAGCGCCTCGATCGGCCGCTTCGCCCACTCGAGACCGTTCAAGTCGTCGAACGTTTTGAATACCAGAGCAACGGCGTACGTACTGAAGTGGGTCGTCTCGAATACGATCGTTTCAGAAGCCAGATCGTATTTGGCGTTCGCTATCACATGGGCCTGACCCTCCGAATCCATGTACAGGACGACCAGATGGTCGCTTTTGCTTCTTTCCTCCGGCGTTGCCTTGTACGGAACCGATACCTTCACTTTCACATCCGGGTTGTTCCAAGCCAGCGTCCGGTCGCCGTCCTTCATCTCCAGCTCAATAACCGGACGGTCACCGACTGACGCGCGGACCTGCTCGCTCAAGCGGCCTTGATCGGCAGCGCCTAACGTTAAAGTGACGGTGGATGAATTGTCGCTGCGTCCCGTCAGCATATTGCCGGGGAGCACAACAGTACCGACGGCCGACACAATCTCGATGCGCCGGGATGGATTATCCTGCATCAACGCTGCCGACGGGAGCGCCAACGCATATGTCCGTACCCCTTCTACGGCATCGAGCTTAACCGTAACGGTCTTCTGCCCGTCCGTTCGCGCTTCCGCCTGTATGAATGCGCTATGGAGCTCCTCGGCCTTCAGCTCCGCTTTGGCTGCAGCTCCTTCCCGAGTCGGCTTCACGGTCAGACGGCCGTCCTCGTCCGGCTTGGGCTGCTCTCCCGCAGGCTGTTGTCCCGCAGGCTGTTGCGGGCCAGAGCCAACATGACCGACATTATTTTCTTCGTCATCGTCGGAATTGCTGCTTGGTCCCGTCTTGAAATTCCAAATCCCGGAGACGCTGCGGCCGCCGAAATCATCCTCCGCGACAGCGTACCACTGCTGCAGGGTCTTCGCCGGGAGACGGTTCCAGACGACTTCAGCCTTGGAGCCGCTCGCGACTTGCTCCACCTGGCCAATCCGTTGATCCGTATACACATTAACGCCCATGTAATCGGTCGCTACGCGCTTCTTCTTCGGCTGCAAATCGAGCGTTAACGTAAATTCGTCCTTGTTTGGATACTCCACGGGATCGTAATAGTTGTAATCGTCCAAATAAGGGGAATAGGTTTTAATATTGAGCTTATTGTTATCCGTATCAAATTGCATTAACCGAATGTATCCTTGTCCCCCTTCGGGGCCGCCTTGATAATCGGCCAGCATTTGATATACGTTCCGGTCCTTGACGCCGTCTCCGTCGTCATCGATTTCATCGACCAGCAGCTCGGCGTCATGATAATGCCCGGATAAGACGGCAATGACATTTTTATTCGGTACTACGACCCGCTCAAACACCTTATCGGCAATCGGCGCGCGGTTGCCCGACACCAGCAGGTATTCGTGGAAATTCAAGATGGCCATCCGGTCCGGATACTGCTTCAGCACATCGTCCATCCACTGGATTTCTTTGTCGCCAAGCCCCCAGCCCATATACAGCACGATAAAATCGTTGCCGTGGGACGATATGAGGTCATAATGCCCTCGGTTGTTATCGTACGACCCGCCGAAGGTCGGCTGCTACTTGAAGCGGTCCTCGCCGAAATAATTCCAATAATGATCGTAAGCGCCCAGCTTATGATCCACGTCATGGTTCCCTGCAAGCACCCCATAAGGAACGCCTGCCTTCTCCAGCACCGCCATATCGTCCAAAGCGCGCTGCCACTGTATCGGTTTATCCGCTTCATCAACCAGGTCGCCGGTGTGGATGACATATTTAATGTTCATCTCATCCTTCTTATCCGCAATCCAATTCACAATATCCTCATAGATATGAGGATAGCTTTCGGAATAATACTGCGTATCCGACATCCAAACGAAGGAATAATCATAATCGTCGGGCGTAGGAGGGATTTCGTCCTGAATCAGCACATCGATGGTGTGCGAGCGGGCATATTTCCCGGCTTCGAATGTCGCGTACAGCTCAAAATCCTCTGCACCCGCCACATGTTGGGCAAGCTTCTCCCACTCCTGCTTGGTCTCATCCCATGCGTACATGGTTACTTTGCGTCCTTCCAGCGAAGCTCCCTGCCACTTCAGCTCAACGGTATCGGTTGCTTTCACCGACGGATCCAGCTGCACTTGGAACCTTTGGTACGGGAACTGCGTGTCGCTGTCCGTTGTTACATATTGTCCGTCCTTGGCCGCAATCGCCATATAGTCCGCTTCACCAAAAGCTGTTTCTCCTGCCGGAACCTGCTGCTTCGGCGGCTCGTAATCGACCGTATTCCGATAGCCTGCGAGCTTTCCAGGTGCGCCGCCTCCATACGCGTAGCCCTTGTAGAACGAAACCTTCATGGCATCACCGGTCGGATCGGTCACCTTCACGGCGAGGGATACGTCGGTCTTAGCAGTTCCATTGCCCTGCTGCGGCGCGATGAGTTCCGGCTGCGAAGGGTGTTCGTTAGGCGTAAAGAAGGTAATCTTGGATTCCGAACGATTCCCCACCTTATCGCTGGCTTGAATGATCAGCGTATGCTCCCTGGGCTGCAGCTTGGAAGAGGAGGTGGCATACGGGAACGTAATAGGCGCGCCGTCGAGCCGGGTCTCCACCTTCTCCAAACCGGATGAAGCATCGCTAACGGCTGCATCAATGATAAACGGTCCTTTATACGTCTCTCCTTCTACCACCGTTGGTTGAATGGATGGAGCCGTGTTGTCCACATTGACGGTGGCCGTGCGTTCCCCGCCTCCCGATTGGATAACCTTGACGGTGTAACTTCCGTCGGCCCACTTTGTCGTATCCCATTCATAAGCCTTTGATCTAAACTTCTCCTCCGTAATGTGGAACTTGAAATCGATCACCGGGAATCTGCCACTGCTGTCCCCCATCTTGATTTCCTGCTCGCGGTCCGTATAACGGTCATCATACAGCTCCGTTCCGTCAGCGAGAACAAGGCGAATGTTCTTCACCTGGAAATCGTCCTTGTTTTCTTCCTGCCGAGTATCAAACGGCGAGGCTTTGGAGCCTGCCCGAATGGAAAGGACATTATCCCCGATTTCCAAACGGTCCGGGTTGATCGGAACGGTTAACGTCGTCCAATCATTAATCGTATCATCGAACGTGAACAGAATCTCCTGCCCGTCGGTCACCGCATTTTTGAACCAATAATTGACCGCGGTCACATCAAAGGCGAAATACGCCTCATTCTCCAGCGCAATGCTTGCAGGGGCGGCCGGCTCGTTATCAATCGCGACGCTCAGCTCGCTCGGGGCGGCCGACTGCGACGTAGTCTTCAACAAGTACCGGCCAGATAACGTGTCTCCGTCCTTCACGTTCATTCGAAGCGGCGATGTATCCAAGCCTCCGGTAATAAGCAGTCGATACGTCGGGCTTGTAGTCGTATTCGTGCCGTCTGAAGCTGCAAAGTAATAGTCAACATAAGTCCGTCCGATCAGCTCTGGCGAAAAGACCTTGTGATGATACATCGTATCGCTGAAGCTCTCTTTCAGGTAACGCTTGGTGTACGCAGACTGCTGATCCGTTTTGTAAAAGACCGCTACCGTCTTCACGCCCTGATCGTCCTTGGCATCCGCAACGAGCTCGACATCCTGCCATTGCTCCACCTCCGTTTTTCCCGTCAAGACTTCAATCGTCGGTGCTGTCGTATCCACAGGCAGCATCACCGGAAGGAGCGGCACTTGATGGCCGGCTACCGTACCCGGCGTCGCCGCTTCCAGACCCGCGCTGTACTTGATCATCGTAGCGGCGCCGTTGGCGGCGTACTTATAGAAGATGCCTTTGTTCGCCTTCGTTTCTTCGTCGTTGTCGTAGAGCGCAACCGATATCTCTTTGTGGGTGTTCGTGGCAATGACGATGCCCCGCTTGCCACCGTTGGCCATCCCGTCACTGCGCATCTTCATGATGTTCACGTTTTCCTGCAGATTCGTGCCATAGATCGCGTTAAAATCAGCGACGGTTTTGGACTGGTTCTGCGCGTTGATAATCCAGAATACCATCGTTTGCTTAGCTGGAAGGATGAAGTCCTCTACGTCCGTCGGCCAAACGACATCGGCGTCCGGACCGGAGTCTGTATAACGATAATAAATTTTATAATCTTTAAAGTTAACGTCCTTGTCGGAGTTGTTATAAATCTCGATAAACTCATACCCGTCAGCCGACCCTACGTTCGTCGAATCGGGCACAAGCTCGGTAACCATTAACGGCGGCAGCGCATTGAAGTCGATATCCGGCATTGCAATCTGCACCGTATACGTATCTGTTTTTACAGTATTGGCGCTGTCCTTAGCCTGATATAGTACTGAAGCTGCGCCTCCTTCAGCTCTGTTCCAGGAATCGCTGCGCTGAAGTCGGTACCCGTCATTTTTACAAGCGGTACAGATAAGAAGGTCGGTTCCGAAATCGATTTATAGTATACCGCCGCCGTTACAATATCGTTGTAGGTGGCCCCAGCGACCGTATCCTCCGGATTCGTAATGCTTGCCGTGATGATTACATCGTTCTCCACATTTGCAGCCGTTACCGGCGTGTGCGTGATGACCGGCGGCTCGTTATCCGGCAGGTGCACCGGAGTATCCGGAACCTGACCGGGGGAAAGCGTCCCTGGCGTCGGCGCCTGCAGGACGGCAAGCTTCGCTTGTTCCGTTCCCGCTAGTGGAGATCTATAATAAACGCCTAATCCGGTGCCAATGTCTTCTGTGACGTAGATCGCTTTTGTGATCTCGTTGGCGGCCGCGTCTCGAATGACCACGCCGCGGCTGCCACTGTTCGCCAGTCCGGTAAAACCGGTCCCGGTAATTTCTGCGATCTGATCGGGGTTAAGCGACGTTCCGTACTTGGAGTTAAAGTCTGCGACCGTCTTCGCGCTCTTGTTGTACCAGAGAACAACCGTTTGCCCAGAGGGCAGCGACACCTCAGGGAATTGGAACGGAATCATAGATCCATCTGAGGGATAATAGTACCTAACAGAATAATCGTTTAGCTTAAGCGTCCGATCAGAGTTATTATAGATTTCAATAAACTCGTAATCGTCATCCCCCGTATTATTCGGATGAATTTCCGTCACGAGCAGCACCGGCGCGCTCGACTCTGCCGCCGCAACTGCAGCAACCGGTCCAAAGGGTGACAAACAGCTTAGCAGCAAACTGCCAGCCGCCACGGCTGATATGTATGTTTTCAACAACTTACGTATGCTTCTCACCATTCGCTTCTCCTTTATATTGAAAATACGCGTTCGATAAACCAGAAGACGCCGAATAAGCCGATCAAACCCGAGGCGCCTGGAAGCCAGCGGTCGTAGGCTTTCTTCAGGCTTCGATGAAACACCCACAGCAAGGAAAGCACAATCGCTACCACCGCAAGCTGACCGAGCTCTACCCCAAGGTTAAAGGAGAACAAGGGCAGTGCAATGTGACCGGCCAGCGTTCCCTGCAATATCTCGGCAAACCCGAAGCCGTGAACGAGTCCAAACAGCGCCGTCAGCGTCGTCCGGTTCATCGGGATCTTCCGGGTCCAATTTAGATTCTCCATCGCTACATATACAATGCTAAGGGCGATGAGCGGTTCGACAAGAATCGGCGACAATGAGGCCAACTCCAATGCGGCCAAAACCAAGGTCACACTGTGACCCACGGTAAAAGCCGTAATTAGGCGGACGACCTCCTTCCGGTTTCGCGTGGCAACAATAAGACCGGCGACGAACAAAAGATGATCGGCCCCGCCCCATATGTGCTCCATCCCCATCCGCACGTACTCCATGAGCGTCAGGTACCAAGGGTTGGAAGCGGTGCCTTGCGAGGCCGGCTGCACGCCTTTGAAGCTTGTCTTCTCCTCTGCCGCCCCCGCTTGCCCGCTCTCCTGCGTCTGCGAAGAGCCTTGAATTTGCAGGATGGCGTTGTTCTGGTTCAACACCTGAGTGACGGTTTGTCCACCCAGAAGAATCGTTGCGAAGCTTCGATGGTCCGAGTTCGTTCCGTTGTAAAAGAACCCGTACTGCACCTGAAAGCGTTCAACCTTGCCGGGAAACGCGTACACCAAATCGAGTTCGACCATTGGCATTTTGGCCCGCAGCGTTTTCTTTACCTGTTTGATCGCGGCTTGTCCGACCTTGCCGTCCCCTGTCACAATCAGTCCGTCGTTCACAAATGCCTTCAAGCTTTCCGACGCATCGCTTAATTCTTGTTCGGAAAGCTTTCCGTCCCCGTCCTGATCAAGCTTGAGCGCTTCCATCAGATCATGCTCGCCAAAGGAAAGCAAATATTGAAGCTCCTGTTCCTTGACGGTGATATCCGAATACCCGGTAAAGGTGAAATGCGCTTCCGCGCCGGGCGGAAGAAATAGCCCCAAACCCATCGCCAACAGCAGAACAACAGCCGCCAGCCCTCTACGGTAAATGGGACCGTACCTATTCGCGAGCATCATTTAACATGATCAACCTCCCTTCTTTGTGTCCAACTCTTTAGCAGCAGGCGGTTCATTAATTAAATTGTAGTCATTTATGTTCGCTCGATGTTAACGCAGCGTTAAGAAATTATGAAGAACCGACAAAAATCGATTCCTCACGACAAAAAGCCCTTCAAATGAAGAGCAACTGGGCATGACTCATGCAGTTGAACGGGGCAAGGGGATCAACTCCCTATACCATCCCATTATTACGACCGCACGCCAACACGCTAGATGTTACCCGCAGGTTTCTCTAAGGGGGTACACCCTTCTCCCAATTTAAAGCACCAAAGGAAATAGGCCAATCAGAAGTTTCTGACTGACCTAATAATTCGCAAGGGCCCTTTCGGGTTCCTTGACGGTGAGCGGTTGTAAAATTAATATCCATTGCGCCGTGACTTGCGAATTAGTCGAACGACGGTAAAAATAACAACGATCCATAAAGCGAGGCTTAGCAGTGAAAGCAAAGGAAACCCGAGCGAAAAACCGGCAAATGGATTGAACAGTGATCCTAGAATCGTCCCCAAAGCTAATCCACCGAATAGTCCGCCAAAAAATCCACCAAAACCGGTTCGCGGAGATGGCGTCGTTCTCGGAGGCGCTGGATTACGTACCGCATTATCCGGTCTAGCAGGAGTTGTACGGCCGGGGCTCCCGATCCCGGGATTATAGCTTCCCCGAGGCGAACGATATCCGCCCCGTTTAAAAGGCTCAACAGTACCCGACGGTTTGACTTCCTCTTGCATTTCATACGACAAACTGTAAACTTCCGCCGGCGAATTTCCAAAAACCAATGTGCCCAATAGGACCAGTACCAAGATCTTTCTCATTTTGTTTGTTCACACCTCCACCAGTAGATTGCCCCAATCGGCGGATGGAAATATTACGAATATTCAGGGAATAAGTGGACATATTAGAATTACTTTCAACAAGGGTCGCAAACATTGGAGCACTGAAGTACCACGTTACTTCAATAAAACAAGCAAACTGCCGCGGCATCTGCTTGTAAATGAAACTTACTCTTTTGTTCACACATGATTATATATAGAATGTCATGTTTTTCTTTTCATCCTTATAATATTGGATTCGCTTTTGCAAATTTCCAGTGTGAAATTCAAATTTATGTCCATCAGGGTCCGTAAAATAAATTGATTTTCCTTCTCTTGCTTCATCACGATTACGCCCATCCAGGATACTTACACCTTGATTCTTAAGTTGCTGTTCAATATGTTCAAAATCATGTTCATCTACTGTAAAAGCCATGTGGGTATACGATGAATGAATATCATTTCTTGGAATATCCATTTGTACATTTAAAGCAAGCCAAATACCATGTAAATCAAAATAAGCCATCTTTTCTGCTTTAACCATAAGTTTCGCTTTAAGCGCTTGCTCATAAAATAAGATTGATTTCTCAAGGTTAGATACGGAGAAAGTGATATGGTTTAATCCTTTGATTTCCATTTTGTTAAACCCCTCCCCTTCATATAATCATGCTTTTATACATGACATCATACGATGCATCTATTCAAAAAGCCTGCTGGCCTTTTTAAAATGCAAAAAAGACAGCTTTGGACTGCCTTTTTTGGTCATTCATTACGATACTGTGTGAGTTCGTGCAGTGATCCATAGCAGAAAGAACCATCCCTAACGCTTCTATTATCATGTGCCGCAAAAGGTTCGGTAAGGACGGTTTGATTGCGCAGGCAGTGTCGAGTAATCAGCCTGTTCGGGGGAATGCGCGTAAGGGCTTGAAAGAACATCAAGAAGCCGCTCCATCACGCTGTAGTCTCCTTGTTTCACCGCGGCTTCTAGTGCGGCTTCTACCCGGTGGTTCCGAGGGATTAGCGCAGGATTGCTGTTCCGCATCAACTGATGCGAGGAGGCTTTCGTTTCCTGCTGCCTGCCTAATCTCGCCTGCCACAGCTCGTGCCACTGAGCAAATTCCGGGGTCGTAAACAGAACCGTATCCTCCGCCGTATCAAAAGTTAATGCGCGGAAGGTATTGGTATAGTCCGCACGATACTTTTGCATCATACTGAGCAGGTCTTCAATAAGGGATTCATCCTCTATCTCTTCGTTAAATATCCCCAGTTTTGCTCTCATTCCCGCGAGCCAATTCAAGTGATACCACTCCGTAAAATTTGAAATTGCATCCTGGGCCAGTTCGACAGCCTGCTCCTGATTTTCATGCAGCAGCGGCAATAGCGCTTCAGCAAATCGCGCGAGATTCCACGCGGCAATATGCGGCTGATTGCCATAGGCATAGCGGCCTTGAGTGTCAATGGAACTGAATACCGTTGACGGGTCATAGGCATCCATGAAGGCGCAAGGACCATAATCAATGGCTTCTCCACTAATGGCCATGTTGTCGGTGTTCATCACCCCGTGAATAAAGCCAACCAGCTGCCATTTGGCAATCAGCACGGCCTGACGCTTAATCACTTCCTGAAGTAGGAAAAGATAGCGATTCTGGGCAGCGTCAACGTCTGGAAAATGTCGTTGCAGTGTATAATCAGCCAGGACCCGGAGATCCTCGGCAGTGCCCCATTTTGAAACGTATTGAAAGGTGCCGACGCGCAGATGACTGGCAGCCACGCGAGTCAAAATTGCGCCAGACAGGTCGGTTTCACGGATTACCGACTCACCCGTTGTCACCACCGCTAGGCTGCGGGTAGTCGCAATACCAAGCGCATGCATGGCTTCGCTGATGATGTATTCGCGCAGCATCGGTCCAAGTGCCGCTCGACCATCACCCCTACGGGAGTATGGCGTTCTACCTGAACCCTTAAGCTGAATGTCAACCCGCTCACCGAAGGGAGTGATCTGCTCGCCAAGCAGCAGAGCCCGGCCGTCCCCTAACATGGTAAAATGCCCGAATTGATGCCCAGCGTAAGCTTGAGCAAGAGGCAAAGCACCTTCGGGAATCCGGTTGCCGGCAAGCACCGCTACGCCATCTTCGCTTTGCAGCGCCTGGACGTTCAACCCCAGGGATGTTGCCAACGGATTATTGAGAATGATCAACTTCGGTGAGCGTACTGGGGTTGGGTTGGTGACGGTAAAAAATGATTCCGGCAGACGGGCATAACTGTTGTCGAAGTTCCATCCTGTCTCTATTATTTCTTTTCCCTTTGTCATCGTATCTCCTGTTCTTCTTCAGTCTTTTTGTATCCTAGTTTTTTACATGGACAAAAATCATAGGCATTCTATTGCATTTTTTAGTTTTCTGTTTCCAAATTAACACAAGACAGGCCCTGTTAGTGTATACTTCTTCCAATTTATTATACCCTTTCTACACAAAGATGGCGCCTTATAAATATTATTTAGTAGTGAAATCATTCCCCCTCTATTCCTACGCGCAATACCAATTACGCGAAATTATACAGGCTCAAACCCTGTATACCGCTTAATACAAGGGCTATTGGCTTTCAATCAACACACTCCACATGAGACGTACGGAAACAACATACAATCTAGCCGCATCTATTGATAGGGTAAACTAATTCATAACAAAGAGGCCCTCACAGTCAAACCTAAAAATGGTCGAATCCTACTTCTAACTTCTCCATACACATGAACATCAACTTCCTCGGCTACTTCCAATGAAGCAACTAACCCATAGGGAACAGAAAAGTGCCGCTTGGTCGCCCGTCAAAATCTCATGTTGAATTGTTCCTCTTGTTAAAGATAGGATGCGACTTTGTCCATGTCAACGATCCAAATTAACCGAGAGATTTCAATCCACGCATCCGGATAGGATGCGACCAAAGTTACCGCCCACATCCAACTGACCTTCCTTGTTTCAATCCAAGCGTGGATTGAAACATATAGAGTGTGAAGTGGAAACCTATCCGATAGACCAGATAGGTTTCTTGGGGTGAAGTCCCTTTTTTTATATCTGAAAATCCTTACGGCTCAAGGCCTCAGATTACTGCAAAACGCTCAATTACAAAGTACATCCATAAAAGCATAAACCCATCCTTTATCAGGACGGGTTTATTGATAATAGTGTGTATAATGGCTATATGGGTTACATCAAGGGCCGTAATTACACCAACTTATATTTATTCGCACGTTCAACAAATTCCTTGTACCCCATAAAGTTTTCAAATTCTTGAACATCCGCAAGATATTCTGCCGCCAAGCTTTGATCTTTTGTTTGATGGAAAAGTTCCAGAGCTTTTTTCACCCCGGCATAAGCCGCTAAAATAGAAAAGCCGTAATATAGGACAATATTAGCGTTCGCATCCTCTTCATCGGCAACAGAGAATCCCTTGCTATCAATTGCCATCACTTTCCCTTTGACCCGATGGCGCACTTCCTTTAATACATCGGGACGAATACCCGTAAGGAAAACCATGTCTGCTCCTGCTTCCGTGAAAGCGTTCGCGCGTTCAATAGCGCCCTCTAAGTTATTCAAGGCCCAAATCATATCTGTACGGGCGATGATAAGAAAATTGGGATCGGTTTTCGCATCTACTGCAGCCTTTATTTTAGCCACCATTTTGTCAAGCGGGAGCAGAATTTGCGGCACGTCTGCATGCTTTCCGAATTCATGATCTTCAATATGGATGCCGGAAACACCAGCTTGTTCAAAAGCTTGGACAGTCCGCCAAATATTAGCGGCATTATTGAACCCATTCTCCGCATCCGCAATGACTGGAATAGATACGGCATCTACTGTTTTTTTGGCGTGGCTGACCATTTCATGCAATCCCAACAAACCGATGTCCGGCAGTCCGTACGCGCTCGAGGAAGTAGCATAACTACCGACATAAACAACGGGAAAACCGGCATCTTCAACTAGTCTGGCGCTCAGGGCATCGTATGCGCCGGGAACGGGAATGCTTTTTTCCTTTTCGATTAGCGATTTCAGTTTTATTCTTCTTTCTTGATGATTCATATTAAAAGTACTCCTTTTCAATTTTCTTTCGCTCATCCATTTCAGATGGTCGTATTTGTTTTTCTCGAAGCAATTTTTTTAGACAACCAGCCGAAATGGCCGCCGGAGTTCATCACATCAACCATAAACGGCGATAATTTTGTCCCTGTAATTGACGTATTTTTTGTTCGGTTGATGATCAGGGCAGTTTCCAGGTCTACTTCGATTTCGTCTCCCATTTCCACTGCTTTCAAAATGCCCGGACACTCTAACAGATTGATCCCGTTAATCATGGATTGGTCAATGAGGTAAGTGGAGAAACTCTCTGCTACTATACAGTTGATTCCTAACACCTTCATTCCTATGAAGAAACTTGCATGGATTTTTCCATTACCGAAGTTTCTCCCACCTACCAAAATATCATTTTTTTGCACGATACCTGGTATTTTAGGATCATACGCCGCCAGAAACTTAGCTGCTAACTGGGCCGGCGGCAGCGCATCCATCCCCAAATACCAGCCGGTGGCAGTATCCAAGTTCACATGCTCTCCTAAAACCGTAATTGCTTTTCCAGTAAACTTCATGCTCGTACCGATCTCCTTTCTTTACAAAAATGAGACGGTTTCACGTCTCAACATCACTTTAGTAAGTTTGCGGATCCGTGATATAACCGGTCAATGCAGAAGCGGCTATGGTCGCCGCACTTGCGAGGTAAATATCCGCATCGGGGCTTCCCGAACGTCCCGGCGTATTCAACGTTTGTTGGGACAAGCCTACTTCACCTGGCGCCAATGGCCCTTGTACACCAACACATACATCGCAAGTCGAAGAGAGTATAGTTGCGCCGGCTTCCGACAACGTTGCAAGCAATCCTTCTTTTGCCGCCTGTTCGTATACCCTTCTTGTAACGGGAGATACTAAGAACCTCACGTCGGCGTGTATTTTTTTCCCCTTCAATATGCTCGCAGCGGTTCTTAAATCGTCCAGAGTTCCTCCTGCGCAAGTGCCGAGGAGACATTGATTTACTTTAATAGAGCCTAATTCTTTGGCAGGCTTTACAGTGTGCATTTCAGGAGGACAGGTTACCATCGATCCAATTTTTTCAGCGTCATATTTTAATATTTTTTCATATTTCGCATCATCGTCAGCTTTTATTGTTTCAACATCGATGTTGAAGTTTTCCTTGAACCATTGCTGGGTCTTGCTGTCGGATTGCATAATCGCTCCGTCTGCACCTGCATACATCACGTTGCCGCATAGAACCATTCGCTGTTCGATCGACATTTCGTCTATGGTAGTTCCGGCAAACTCAATCACCATTCCGTATGCGCTGTCAGGACCGATATCATTTAATATATGAAACCAAATATCCCGGCTGCTAATATTGCGGCCAAGCTTGCCGTTTATTTCGATCCGCAAAGTTTCAGGGACGCGGACAGTGATTTCTCCTAACGCATAGGCCTCATATGGAGCGCTTCCTAAACGTCCTCCGTTTGTAAAGAAAGCTCCTATTCCCCCGGCGTTCGAGGCTTGCGGGTCCACATGCACAAATACTTTTCCGGGAAGAATGTGCCCTTTTTCAACATTAACCACATGTCCGATCCCTTCGCCCTTATCATAGATGTTCTTGATGCCCAGCTCTTCGGATTTGCTTCTTACTGCCTTGAACAGTTCAACATCTTCAATGGATTTAGGCGGATAGTTGTGGTCGCCGTTAATGATACAATTTTCCGGTTTGGCTATTTTGTCTACGCCTACTTCCAACAGTTTTTTATGAACATCCTCGATCCAGTTGAACCCGGAGAAGGAATAGAGAATCGGACCTACAAAATCTTTAAGCACTACATATTCGCCAGGTACGACATTTTCTTTGCCGGCATATTTAGCCAATATTTTCTCACTTAAAGTCTTACCCATTTCATTACCTCCCTTGTCTTAAATCCAGTTAAAAATGATTACGGTTACAAACTGAGGTTTGCATAAGAAATCTAATAAAATTGTTCCAGCTATTCATTCGTTGTCTGCCGCCATAGTCAATTTTAAGCGATTATTCTCCAATCGTACCGGCAGCAAAGTAAGTAATCGTCCTATCCCCTTTCTTCAAATATTTAAATATAAGTTCAAAGTATTAATATTTTTAATATATACTAAAATATTCGATTTTACAACTTCATATTTAAGCTTAAATTTATATGACCCGATGTTCTTTAAGAAACAGAGATGCGATAAATCCAACAAAGGCACATATCGAGCCAAGAAGAAAGACGTGAGTATAAGTTGAAGAAGCATCAATGAAATAACCCGAGATAACCGGAGCCGATGCTCCTACCAACTGTGCCGACATACTCATGACGCCACCGATCGGCGCGCTCGCTTTTGTGGGGAACATGGTCGTCGTAAATGGCCAAATAACAACCCACATATTCACAAAAAAGGCGAATATCAAAACCAAAACCATTGTTAACCACAATGGAACCGAGATCAGATCAAAGACAGCGAAAAGCGCTGATAAAATCGCGGTTCCGATCAATGCGCCGGAAGCAACCTTTTTACGGCCAAGCTTGTCGGATAAAATGCCTCCGACAGGTTGACTTAGTAAGGCGGGAACGGTAGAGGCAATTGCCCATAGAAATCCGGCTGCACGAATGTCAATTCCATATTTATGTTGGAGAAAAGCCGCGAACCATGTCCAAACAAAGTAAAGCGCTCCCAAATAACCTGCATACACAATGGATAATAGATAAGGATACCATGAACGTTTCATAATATATCCGAAAGAAGGTTCGTCTTCGGCCGCATCAACATCGCTTTTTACTTTATCTACATCCAAAGAAACCAATCCGATTTCCTCAGGACGATTTTTAACAAGAAAGGGAACAATAAAAATCATGATAACTCCCGGCAGAGCGGACCAAAGAAATCCGCTTTGAATCTGGCTCAAACCAAATATGGAAACGGAACCCAATATGAGTATCGGCATTAAAGCTCCGCCTAAAAATTGTCCCAACGCTCCCCCAGTTGCCATGATGCCAGTTGAAATACCTCTTTTTCTCGGCGCGAACCAGCGCGCTAATACGGGATATGCAGGTACCCAAACGGCTGCCGCTCCGACACCAATTAACGCTCTTGCCGCTATGCTAAGACCCACGCTATCGACCTTAAAAGCATAAATCACGCTGGCTAATGTCATGATTGCAGTGCCAATTGTAACGGTCCATTTAGCACCCAACCAGCGTTCACTAATATATCCCCAAGGCACTTGCATAATCGCGTATGCCCACAAATAAGCGGAGTCAATCCATCCGACAGTTGCAGCACTCCAATTGTATTCTTTTCTTAAAATCGGAATTACCGTTGGAATATTGTATCGCATGAAAATATCAATTAAATAAACAGCCCACATGACAATCAATAATTTCCAAGAATAGCGATAAAATCCACGTTCCAAACCACGTTGTTTTTCTTGTAAATTCACTTTATAACCCCCATAATGATTTTTGTGAGCGATTTCAAATTCAAAAATAAAAAATTTAGACTTTATGCATCATGATCATCTCCGATTATCAAAATTGCTTTCGTACTTGTAACTTATGAAATCCATCAGTCCAGATGTTTAAAATGTGATGCCCCTTTTACGTCTCCAATCTCAGCCCACCTTTCAATATTTTTAAAATATTAATACGTTTTGAATATATACTGAAATTTTATTCTTGTAAACAGTAAAATTAATACAGGGCTTATTTGGTTTGAACAAAAAAGGGGCTGTCCCAAATGGATCATTCCTGTCTTTAGCAGGAAGACTGGAGTAATGCGGCATAATCTAAACAATCGCCGGAATTTCCGGCGCTTTCGCTTTCTGCTTCAGCAAAAAGCAAAAACGGTAGTCCCAGGGCTACCCTGGAGCTACCGTTTTTGCTTTTATCCAACCTATATTTGCTTGTGCCATGCCGATTATGTCAGCTAATTTGGGGGACGCCCCTTAATACTTGTTGATCAATAAGAGGGCGGCGTAATGGCCCAGATGGAAATTAATTTATCGGGACCAACATTTACCCATTTATGAGGTATTTCGCTTTTGAATTGCGTACTGTCTCCTTCATGAATGGTGAAAATTTGACCATTCAAATCAATCTCCATGGAACCTTGGATCACAAACCCGCACTCTTCTCCTTTATGCGAATAATAATCATCTCCGCTTTTACCGCCCGGATGAGCAATAATTAAAAGCAGTTCAATATCGCCATTTAAATCTGGAGATAACAGGTACATCTCGGTTTTAGATTCCGATGAAGAAAGCATCTTTCGTTTATTTGCTCTAACAATGTGATTCTTCTCGAGGATTTCGTTATCTTTTCCATTTTCCATAAAAAAATATGCTAATTGTACATCCAAGGCATCACTGATCTTTTTTAATGTATTTACCGATGGATTTGCGATGTTACGTTCAATTTGACTCAAGAGACTTATTGAAAATCCGGTTATTTGTGAAAGTTTAGTTAATGAGAGCCCCTTTTTTGCGCGATAGGTTCTAATGTTTTGGCCAATATTCATATAAAATCTCCCAACGTTAAAGCGAAGTCCTTTTTTATAACCCCGTATTTTACAATTTGATTTCATCCACAAGCTTTTATTGGCTTTAGCCGCTTTATCACCTTGGGCTTTGTCTAAGGCCTATGCAGCTAATTCGAATTTACTCCATTATAACATGTAATAATAAATTGAACTATTTTTCTTCCCGATTTAGTACTTTTTACCCTTTCTGTAATCCTTAGTGACCTTGATGCTCACTGATGTGCCGTTTTTCCCTACATATATCCCATCTCCCGCGACTGATTTGAAGTTCGGATTCACACGACGATGTTTGGTCGGGATGGAACGACCGCCACAGCGCTGTCGGTATCGTCTTCTTCTTTATCATACAAAAAAGAGAAGCTTCACCTGAAGCCCCCTTGCAATCGCATATGTCTGCCTGACACCATCAATCACGACAGAAATTGTAATTCGGTAACGTAAGCGATGGATACCTTACCTTTTGACTAACTGGCGGTCCTCGAAATTACCTTTGAGTCTATTCTTCTTATCCACTACAATATGTAACGCCCTTGTAAACCATTACAGAAACGGGCATTATGGGTCATCATACCTAAAAATGAAACAATGGGTACGTATCATAGGATGCTCCACGAACTTAAGGAATATCCCGACCATACGGAGTATCATAATTTAAGAGCATAAACATCAGGTGACTTACAAAACCAAATCCCCTCAAAAACATCCACAAATCAACAATGAAGACGACGATGTAATAAAAGAATCTTTTCGGCAGGAACGACTTGGGTATTCCAAGTTTGAGGTAACAACAGATTACTATGCGCATGTCACTAAGAAGGTTTCTCGAGATACAGCTGACAAGCTGGACAAGTTTAATCCGAAAAATTTCGTCCCCAATCCGTCCCCAAACAACATTTCAGCCCAAATGTAGTACTCCATGAAAATGAAAAAAACCTTGATTTCTCAAGGGTTTTCTCGGTAAGCGGGTGATGGGAATCGAACCCACGCCACCAGCTTGGGAAGCTGGAGTTCTGCCATTGAACTACACCCGCGGGTGAAACAGCTAGTTCACATTATACGCGCTGTGGGGCCATTTGTCTAGATGAAACTGCTGAAGCAGAGGGAACTCTGCGAAAACACTAACATTTGAACTCCCGTCCGGAAACCGATATGATTTACATATATCATTTTCCAATCCATTCCAAGGAGGAATCGATTTATGAAGTACCGGGTACTAGGCAAAACAAACCTGAAGGTGTCCGTCATCGGCGTCGGCACTTGGCAGCTCGGCGGTGAATGGGGTAAGCCCTACACGCAAAGCGAGGCGGACGCCATTCTCGATGAAGCGCGCGAATGCGGCATCAACCTGATCGATACGGCCGAATGCTACGGCGATCATACATCGGAGAAGCTGATCGGCCAGTACATCGCTCGCAGCCGGCGCGAGGATTGGGTGATCGCGACGAAGTTCGGCCATCACTTCCATGAGAATTTCACCCGTTCGCAGGTATGGTCGGCGGACGAAGTGCTGGCGCAGCTCGATGCGTCGTTGAAGGCGCTGCAGACCGATTACATCGACATCTACCAGTTCCATTCCGGAACGAACGAGGTGTTCGACAACGAAGCGCTCTGGACGATGCTGAACAAGCAGGTGCAGGCCGGGAAAATCCGCCACCTCGGGACGTCGATCGCCAGCAACGATAATTTACATCAGGTCGAAGCGTCTTCCCGGGTAGGCTCGGAAGTGATTCAAGTCGTGTACAACCGGCTCGACCGCAAGCCAGAGGAGCGCGTCTTCCCTTCATGCGAATCGCAGCAGCTGGGCGTACTGGCGCGCGTGCCGCTAGCCAGCGGTTACTTGAGCGGCAAGTACAAGCCCGGCGCCGTATTCGCCGCCAATGACGTGCGCTCTCGTCATGAGGCGGAGCAAACGCGCCTCAAGCTCGAGGAAGTCGAACAAATCCGCCGTAACGAAGTACCGGCCGGCCTGGACATGTCGACGTGGGCGCTCGCTTGGTGCTTGAAGCATCCGGCCGTCACCGCCGTCATCCCAGGCTGCAAAAGCCCCGAGCAAGTGAGAGCTAATGCCGCTGCGGCCGACTATGTCGGCGAAGGGCATCCGCAAAATTGGAAGGAATAGCTCCTTCCGACACATACTCCCGTTCGGCCACCGTTTGTGGAGACGGGAGTTTTTGTTTCACACGGAAGGAATACGTGCCTTTCATGAACCGGAGACGACAAGTTGGACGTCCTCAGGCAGACTCACTTTTTTAGGTAAGTACATCCACGCCAAAAAACCGCTTCACATCTTAATAAATGTGAGCGGTCTTATTTCTTTGCTTCCTGGGACTGTGGTTAATAAACAAGAGGCTTGAGCTCAGCAAAAGCAATGCCGCATCCTCTCTCCTTCATACAGCAGCTCCACCACTGCTCGATACCCGCTGCAGTAAATTCGTAAACTCCATTGCCGGAATCGGCCTTGAGTAGATAAAACCCTGGATCTCGCGGCACTTGACATCCAGAAGGAACGAAAGCTGCTCCTCCGTCTCCACGCCTTCGGCAATGACGTTCAGCTTCAAGCTGTGAGCCATCGCCATAATCGCTTGCACGATGGCGGCATCGTCGGGGTCGTCCGTAATGTCGCGGACAAACTGCTGCGCGATCTTCAGCTTGTTGATCGGGAATTTCTTTAAGTAGCTCAGCGACGAATAGCCCGTGCCGAAGTCGTCCATGGATATATGTACGCCTAATTCCCGCAGCGTTTGCAGCTTTTCGATAACCCGATCGACGTGATACATCGCGATGCTTTCAGTAACTTCAAGCTCCAAATAATGCGGTTCCAACCCGCTGTCTTGGAGCGCCCTTAGCACGATATCGACGAAGTTCTGCTGATGGAACTGGAGCGGCGAGATATTGACCGCCATCTTCAATGGAGTAAAGCCGGCAAGCTGCCAGGCTTTGTTTTGCTTGCAGGCCGTGCGCAATACCCACTCCCCGATGGGAAGGATTAGGCCGGTTTCTTCCGCAAGCGGAATGAACTCACTGGGAGAAATGAAGCCCAGACGCGGATGATTCCAGCGTAGCAGCGCTTCCATTCCGTTAATTCGGCTGCTGAAAATATCGACCTGCGGCTGGTAGTACAGCACAAACTCTTCCTTTTCCAGCGCCTGGTTAAGCCACTCCTCCATCACCAGCTTCTGGATGACGGTGTCGTTCATTTCCTCTTGATAGAACTGATAGCCGTTCTTGCCGCCGTCCTTCGCGCGATACAGCGCGGCATCGGCATTCTTCATCAGCGTGATCGCATCTTCGCCGTCCTGCGGGTACATGGCGATCCCGATGCTGCAGCCGACGCGAAGCACATGTCCTTCCATCGAGAACGGTTGGTTCAGCAGGCCGATGATTTTTTGCGCGACCTTCTCCGCATCGCCGGCTAGCACAGTATCTTCAACAAGCACGGTGAACTCATCGCCGCCTTGCCGGGAAACGACATCTCCCGCTCGCAGGCCGACTTTCAAGCGTTCCGCAGCTTCAATCAGCAGCAAATCGCCGAAAGCATGACCGAACGTCTCATTCACATGCTTGAAGCGGTCCAAATCGATCAGCATGACCGACAGTTGCCGGTTGGACGTTCGGGCAGCCTCGATGGCTAACGACAGCGACTGTAGAAACATTTGACGGTTAGGCAGCCCGGTCAGTTGATCGTGATAGGCCAAATAGGTAAGCTGACGGACCGTTTTTTCACGTTGGCGAATTTCGCCGGCGACCGCGTATAACAAAGGTCCTGTCACAAGCAAGAGAAACACCATATCGAACAGATCCCCGGACCACTTTCTCTCTCTCATGACAAACAAACGTAACATCATTTCTAAGAGGTCCAAAGCCATCATACAACCGACGATGACCAGCACCATATTCAAAAGACGGCTGGAACGAATATGCTTCATGGTTTTGTAAAGAACCGGAGCGGCGACAAGCGAAATTGCAGCTAACCGGATGTAATCCAATGAATCGTTCGTCCAGCCGATAACTTCCTTCAAGGAAAGCAGAACGATTTCAGTTCCGACTAGAATGAACCACAATCGCAGAAAGATGAAATGTTCGTGCCACTTCGTCTCCCGCCTCGGATTCGTATCCGAAGTATTGTGCATTTGTACCATGACAAGCCTCTGCTTCCTCTTCTTAAAGGTATATAACCTATTGTAATGTTCCTAGTTCGAAAGGACAAGATATTTTTGGTCTATAAGTCCTATCTAAAGGCTAGAAAACCGAGGGCAGAAGGCAGAATTATGTCGAAATCCGTTTGGTTCAATAGATCCGGATTTCATTGTGATATACCGTTTCATCATCGTTGGAATCCATGACACGCACTTCCAGCTGCCATGTCCCCGCATACGGGAGATACGCCCCCCGTGCCTTATAGGTGTATCGTTTCATCCCGAAAGATTCTTCGACACTATTATCCTCCACCGGTTCCAGCGGCACCTGAAACGGGGCAACGTCCGGCATTTCCTTGGCATGCAGCTTCATCAGCACCTGCTTCGGCTCCCCCAGCTTCTCCGGCAGCCATACCTTCACCGTAAAATCGTTCACGCCCGGCGCATTCGGGCTAATTTGCGCCGTCATATGCTGCTTCTCGCCCATCACATGCCAGCGCAGCGGCTCATTGGGCGGCAGCGGAGTCATATACGTGAAGATGCCGACGATGACAACAATGCAAGCCATAAGACCAGCGTCAATTCGCACGAGAACCCCCAGCGTGCGCTCGCGTTTGCGCTTGAATAGGCGGCGAATAACGGCCGCTGTCAAGACAACAAGCAGGACGAGGGCGGTTTTGGCGAGCAGCCATAACCCCCAGCTCGTCTCCAGGACGTAGCTGATGTCCGGCAAGAAAATGAATACGGACATCGCGCCCGATACGGCGAGCAGCAAAACGCTCCAGAGCGCCGCGGAAGAAAACATCGGCAGAAATACCCGAAACGCTTCTTTCTTCGCACTAGCGAAGTAAAGAAGCATGACCAAACCGCCGACCCATACGGAAGCGGCTCCCAAGTGAAGCCAATCGAGGAGCAGCGTCTGTCCTCGAGGCTCGAACGCGGCGGCATGGCCGAGCAAGCTTTTGGCAAACCAAACGAGCGCCACCCACGCATAATCGAGCCATGCCCGGTGGTACAGGCATACGAAGGAAAGCAGGGCCAGCAGCAGGCCGCCGAGCCAAGCGTAGCCAATCGTCGTTTGCGTAAACAGCCGAACGAGACTGTCCGTTCCGCCGTCCCCGATCAAATCGCCCAAATGCGCGCCCATAAATAAGATGTAAACGATCGTGTACGTTTGCTGCAAGCCGACTGCGATTCTTTTTAAGGAAAGACGAAGGTCATCCGGACGGTCGACCCCGAACCAGCGCATCCACATCAGCCAGCCGGTCAGCGCCAGCATCGTCATATAAAAGGCAATACGGGCCGCGTACTGCAGCACGTCTTTCGTGCCGAAAGCGTCCAGCAGACCGTCATGGCGGTGCATGTGTTCCATCGAAGCATCGGGCTGCGTGCCGGACGGCGTATCCAGGGTTTGTCCGACGGCGAACAAATAGCTGCCCTCAACCGGGTGCCCGTCTGCGGAGATCACGTGGTACGTCGTTAAATAGGTCCCCTTCTCCAGCGGCGGCAGCTGCAGCGTCAATACGGTGTGCGCTTCGTTCAAAACGGCGGGCTGTTCCGTCACCCTCCGCTTGTTAGAATCATAGACGCGTAAATAATAGAGTCCTTCCTCCAGCCGTTCATTAAAGGTTAGTGCGACGGCAGCCGGGGACTCCCGCAGCTCGCTGTTCGCATCCGGTACCGCCTGGACGAGACCTGCATGCGCGCTGACCGGCTGCGCCGGCATAAAGCTGAGCAATAAGATCGCTACAAGGCCTATATAGTAAAATAATCGCTTCAACATCATTCCTCCTCTGCCCGGGCAACGCACGCCCGATAACCTGGCGCTTGTGTTCCCAACCTTAAATGTAGCATAAACGTGTAAGCTAAACCAAATCCGCGTTAACTTCCAAAGCAGTTCTATGAATAGACAAATTCCAGCGAAATAAGAGATTGACAGAACGACGTGCAATCATGTAAATTCATCTTATCGCCCAAACGGAACAACTATATATTGTGGGGCGAATAACCAAATACCACGATATATTGTGTGGAATTTAACAAAATCGAAATTTTCTCCGGAAATCTTCACACACGGAATTCCGCGAAATTCGACGTAATTCAACAAGAGATCGACAACATCGAGATGATGCACTGGCATGCTGCCGCCGAGCAAATCGGCTGCGGCGTGCTTTTTATTCGCCTTGCCGTTTGACCCGCCCTACCATTTTACGTTTAGAGGAGCTGGATTTATGATTATCGTAAAACGCGACGGCACGAAAGAAGAACTCGTGTTCGCCAAGATGAAAAAGGTCATTGATTTCGCTTGTGAAACTTACCCGGAGTGCGATCCGCTCGAGCTTGAGACGGCGCTCCTTCCTTTATTCCGAAACGGCATTACGACGAAAGAAATTCAACGACTGCTCATTCAAGTGGCTGTTGAGAAAACTAGCGTGGAACAGCCGAACTGGCAGTACGTGGCCGCCAAGCTGCTCGCCTACGACCTGTATAAAGAAGCTCGCTTGAACCGCAAATACGGTCACTTCGGTTACGGCGACCTGTATTCCTTGGTTACATACTTGACCGATTTGGGCCTGTACGGTACTTATATCCTCGAGCACTACACGCGCGACGAAATCAACGAGCTCGGCGCTTACATCAAGCCGGAGCGAGATTACCTGCTCAACTATATCGGACTCAAAACGTTGTCCGACCGCTACCTGATCCGCGGCTTGGACAAGGAAGTGCTTGAGCTGCCGCAAGAGCTGTTCATGGGAGTGGCGATGCATCTGGCCATGAAGGAATCGGACAAGCTGCGCTGGGCGAAGCAGTTCTACGACGTGCTCAGCAGCCTTGAGATGACCGTGGCGACGCCGACGCTTGCGAACGCGCGCAAGCCGCTGCATCAATTGTCCAGCTGCTTCATCGACACCGTGCCGGACAACCTATGGGGCATATACAATGTCGACCAAAGCTTCGCGCAAGTGTCGAAGCATGGCGGCGGCATGGGGATATACGTCGGGAAGGTGCGCAGCCGCGGCTCCAACATCCGCGGATACAAGGGTGTCGCCGGCGGCGTCGTGCCGTGGATTAAAAACTACAACAACACCGCCGTCGCCGTCGACCAACTCGGCGTCCGCTCCGGAGCCGTTGCGGTATACCTCGACGTATGGCATAAAGACATTCTCGACTTCTTGAACCTGAAGACGAACAACGGCGACGATCGGATGAAGGCGCACGATATTTTCCCGGGCGTTTGTATCCCCGACTTGTTCATGAAGACGGTACAGGAGCGCGGCTCCTGGTATTTGTTCGATCCGCACGAAGTGCGCAAAAACAAAGGCTACTCGCTCGAGGATTCGTACGGCGAGCAGTGGGAAGAACGCTACCTCGAGTGCGTGAACGACGAGAAGATATCCAGGGATGAAATCCCGGCGATCGATATTATGAAGCGTATTTTGACGAGCTCGTTCGAAACCGGAACGCCGTTCATCTTTTTCCGCGACACCGTGAATCGAGCCAACCCGAACAAGCATAAAGGCATGATCTACTGCTCCAACCTGTGCACGGAAATTTGCCAAAACATGAGCCCGACCGAGATCATCCAGACGACGCATGAAGACGGCATTATCACTTCGCAAGTGAAATCCGGCGATTTCGTGGTGTGCAACCTGTCCTCCACCAACTTGGGACGTGTGTACACGAAGGAAGATATCGAGCGCGTCGTTACGACGCAAATGCGCATGATGGACAACGTCATCGACTTGAACTACTACCCGATTCCGCAAGCGGAAATTACGAATAAGAAATACCGTGCCGTCGGCCTCGGCTCCAGCGGCTACCACCAAATGCTGGCGCAGCTGAAAATCAACTGGGAGTCCGACGAGCATGTGGCGAAAGCCGACGAAGTGTACGAGTGGATGAACTACTACGCCATTAAAGCATCGATGGAAATTGCGAAGGAGAAGGGCACCTACCCGGCCTTCGAAGGCAGCGAATGGCAATCCGGCGCTTACTTCGAGTCCAGAGGCTACAACAGCCCGGAATGGCTGGCGTTAAAAGAGGAAGTTGCGAAATACGGCGTCCGCAACGGCTGGATGTTCGCGATCGCCCCTACGGCGTCGACATCGCTCATCGCCGGATCGACGGCGGGCATTGATCCGATCTTCAACAAATTTTTCGTGGAAGAGAAGAAAAATGCGGTCATTCCGCAAACGGCGCCGAATTTGTCGCAGGAAACGATGTGGTACTATAAGGAAGCCCATCGAATCGACCAGTTGTGGAGCATCAAGGCTGCAGGCGCACGTCAACGGCATATCGATCAATCGCAATCGTTCAACCTGTACATCACGCCCGAGCTGTCGGCGCGCGAATTCCTCGAGCTGTACATGGCGGCTTGGGAGAACGGCCTGAAAACCGTCTATTACGTCCGCAACAAAAGCTTGGAAGTCGAAGATTGCGTCAGCTGCAGCGCATAAGCAAGCCGGAATCATGCATACGAACCATCAGGATATGAAATGCTAGACAGGGGCTTTGCCCCTGTTTGCATGGTTAAGCATAGATAGGCTTAGTAAGGTGACAGAGCGTAATACAATGGGAGGGTTTGATAGCCATGGATTTGCAGAAGAAAAAGCTCTTTAACGAGAACGGCGACCGGGACTGGGGCAAACGCCGCATGATTGGCGGCAATACGACGAACCTGATCGAGCTGAATAACGTTAAATACGACTGGGCGACGAAGATGTACCGGACGATGATGAACAACTTCTGGATTCCGGAGGAAATTCCGCTCGCCCAGGATGCGAAGGATTATAAATTTCTATCTCCCGCGGAACGGCAAAGCTATGATAAAATTATCAGCTTCCTGATCTTCCTCGATTCGCTGCAAACGGCCAATTTGCCTAACATCAACGAATACATTACCGCGCCCGAGGTGAACCTGTGCCTGACCGTGCAGACGTTCCAGGAAGCGGTACACAGCCAAAGCTACTCCTACATCCTGGACAGCGTCTGCTCCGCAGAAGTGCGTGACGACATTTACAACCAGTGGCGCGAGGATAAACATTTGGCACGCCGCAACCGGTTCATTACCGACCTGTATGAGCGGTTTATCGAGAATCCGACTACGGACAACCTGATGCGCACGATCATGGCCAACTACATTCTCGAAGGCTTGTACTTTTACAGCGGGTTCAGCTTCTTCTACGCCCTTGGACGCCAAGGCAAGATGCTTGGCACCGTCTCCGAGATCAAGTACATCCAGCGGGACGAGCTGACGCACCTGGCGCTGTTCCAGAATATTTTCCGGGAAATACGCAAAGAAAATCCGGAGATATTTACCGACGAGCTGGTCGAGGACCTGCGCAACATGATGCGGACCGCCGTTCAACACGAAATCGAATGGGGCCAATACATCACCGACAACAAAATCAACGGCCTGAGCAACGAAATTTTGGATCAGTATATCAAGTACCTTTCCAACGAACGTCTGCGCAAGCTGGGACTGGACATTTTATATCCGGAGGTCGTCGAACATCCGATGAAATGGGTCGAAAGCTTCAGCAACATGAACAGCATGAAGACCGACTTCTTCGAGCAAAAGGTAACAAACTACAGCAAATCGTCGAATCTGAACTGGGACGATCTATAAGCGGAAATTGGGTATCAGGATTGTCCGCTGATAAGGATAAGTACCTGCGTTCGGCTACTGTTGAGAAGTTGCCGTGTTCTGGGCCGTTCTAATGTCAAAAATAAGAAGCCTTCCTTGTCGAACATGGAAGGCTTCTTATTTTGTTAACGAACCTTACTTCTACCCCAATCGGCCAAATCAAGCGCCACTGTACCTCGATTCCCCGATTCGAGCGGACGCTTGATCCAGACGGCCTTGACGCAGTGCCCTGCTTGCGTCAGCGACGACTACCGCTTTTCGTTTTGGAACGCCTCATCCTTCAATCCGCTGCAGACGGCCTCCAATTCATGCGCCAGCCGGTTCAATCCCTCCGTCGCGGTCGTGATGGACTCCATTGCTTTCAACTGATGCTGCGACGAGAGGAGCACCTTCTGGACGCCCGAAGCATGATCTTCGGAAAGCCGCGCCACTTCGTTCAGCGAGGCCGACACTTCCTCCGTTCCCGCCGACATTTGCTCAGCCGTTGCAGAGATTTCTTGAATTTGATCGCATACTTTGCGCGATTCTTCGACGATCAGCTTAAAGACTTCCCCGGCCTCGTTCACAGCGCTATGGCTCGTCTCCACCTCCACCGAACCCAAGCTCATCACGCGCACGGCCGAAGTCGTCGCTTCTTGAATCTCCTCGATCAACGTCTTGATCTGCCCGGCCGACAATTCGGATTGTTCGGCCAGCTTGCGAACCTCGTGTGCGACGACGGCAAAGCCGCTGCCGTGCTCACCGGCGCGCGCCGCTTCAATAGCCGCGTTCAACGCCAGCAAATTCGTCTGCGACGCGATCCCCGAAATGAGCGTCGCAATTTCGCCGATTTGCATCGATTGCCGCTCCAATCGCTCCAGTTCGGCGGACACCTCCTGCGAAGTGTGCCTCAGCGAATCTAACTGCCGCACCGCATGCTCGATCGTGCTGCTTCCCTTCTCCGCCTCGCGCACCATGCCGAGCGACGCTTCGGTCACCGTACCGGACGATTCCGCCACCCGCTGCACGCCAATCGCCATTTCCTCCATCGCGCGCGCGCTGTCCTTACTGTTGTGCGCCTGCTCTTCGGTGGCCGCTGCCATCCGCTCCATCGCGTCTGTGATGCTGCGGTTTTCCGCCAATGTACGGTCCGCGTTGCCGTTCAAATGCTCCACATACTGAACCAGCTGACCCGAGCTGGCGTTCAGCCGCTCAAGTGTCCGAAGCAGCAGCTGAAGCTTCTGTGCCTTGTCGGCCTCCAGCAGGTCAACAGTCACTTTCTTCTTGGAAATTTGCCAGATGGTCGTGCCCGCCGTCAGCAGCAGGAAGACCAGGTCGATGGCCAGCAGGATCCACCCATACCCTTCCGAGCCGAAGACGAGCGCCGGATAAAATACGTAAGCCGATACATACTGAAGGGCGAATACCGCCGTCATCATCCAGATGAGCGCGGTGCTTTCATAGAAAGCCATCAAAGCGATGACCATAAAGACCGAGAAGAAAAACTCCACCATGCCTCCGGCTACGAAAATCATCGACACGCTCGAGAACGTCATCGCGAGTGCGTTGGCTACCGGCACGTAGCGCTGACGTCCCATCGCAAATAAAACCGCGCCGGCCGCCAGGAACAGAACGGGGGCGACCAGCAATCCGTTCAGGACGAGCGCATAATGGGCGAGATCGACGCCGTGGTGCGTGTGAAGCACCTCTACCCAACGGAATAAAACATGGGTAAGCAGCGCTAACAAATACGTGCCCAAGGTAACTGGCAAAGTCATTCGATTTTTAATCGTGAGCATATCGAGCGGTTTGGACATATTCGACACATCCTTTTTCGTTCTTTCGGTCCTATGAAACTAAGCCCTTTATCCTATATATCGGCATTTTATCATGCGGCATAAGTGAAGAAAATGCAAAGACCGTGAACGTTTTGAGAACAAACGCACACGGTCTTTCGATCATTTAGGATAAGTTCAGCATTTCTTTAACCCGCAGCTCCAGCTCCACCATCGAGAACGGCTTGTGCATGTAGGCGTCGGCACCCAGCTTCAGCCCCAGGCTAATATCTTCTTCCCGGCTCCTTCCCGACAGCACGAGCACCTTCATCTCTTCAGGACGGTTCCCCTGCTCTTTCATCCGGGCAAGCATTTCGAAACCGTTCAACTGCGGCATGACGCCGTCCAAAATACACAGATCCACCGGCCTTCGCAGCAGCGATTTATACGCTTCCTCCCCGTTCGCCGCTTCGCAAAAATCGACGGGTAAATGTTTGAGCTTCGCGATCAGGATCGAACGCAGGATGTTATCGTCGTCGGCGATCATCACCGTCTTACGGGAACCGGGGCTCGCGACTTGCGCGCCTGCCGCTTCGCCCGGCGGAGTACCCGCGTACAGGATGGTACGGTTACGGCCTCCTTGCTTGGCTTCATACATCGCCCCGTCTGCAAGCCCGATCCAATCCTTGACGGACATACCGGCGCTCCATTCGGCAATACCGGCCGAGAATGTGATGTGGAACGCTTGTCCTTCGTTCTGGGCAACCGGTCCGTGGTGCGCCTGCCGGAGAATGTCGTCAATCGCTTTCTTCGCATCCGGTCCGGTCGTATTCGGCAGCACAAGGATGAACTCCTCGCCTCCGAAACGAGCCAGCATATCCGTAGCCCGCAAGTTATTTTGCAGCAGATGCGCCAATCCTTGCAGCACCTGGTCGCCGACACGATGACCGTACGTATCGTTAATCGATTTGAACCCGTCGATATCGATAAACGCGAGCGAGATCGGGGCCGGATAACGGGCAATGCGCTCCAGCTCGACTTGAATTTGATGATCGAAAAACCGCCGGTTATACACGCCTGTCAGCGGATCGCGAAAAGCCATCTGCTCGAACGTCTTGGTCCGGCTCAGCAGGCTGTAGATCCGGGCACCCAGCTCTTCGTATTGAAAAGGCTTCGTGACATAATCGTCGGCACCCAGATAAAAGCAGCGCACCTTGTCGTTGACATCGTTCCGGCCGGATAAGACGATAAGCGGCAGCCACTTCAATGTCGGGTCGTTCTTCAGAAATTCGAACAGCTCATACCCGCTGTCCGGATGCATCATCAGATCGAGCGTAATCAAATGGTACGGATTCTCCCGAAGCAGCTTCATCGCAGTAGCAACGTCCGCCGCTTCATCCACCTCGTAACCGTCCATCCGCAAGCGGCGAACCAAGTACGAACGGAGCACCTCGTCGTCGTCAAGGACCAGAAGACGTTCTCCGTTCGGCTGCAGAAAGGAACTGTTCACCTGCTCCTGCTGCTCGTCCAGCTCCAGTTCCCGCTTATAAACTTCGAGCTCGAGTTCCAGCTCGCGAAGAAGCGGTTGCGACTGCTCCGCGCAGCGACCGAACGGCAGAGCTGTCATCGGGCCGGAAGCCTCCGCCTTCTCGCGCTGCGTCCACTCCCACAGCTCGACCAGACGCTGCGCGACGCTGCCGATGCGGACAAATTCGAACATCGGCGCACTTCCTTTAAGCGTATGGACAATGCGGTAAATGTGCTTTGCCGTCTCAAGCGGCGATTCCGGCTCGGTCAAGCCGCAGCCTTCTCGCAGCTGAATCAATTGCTTGCCCAGCTCGGCAATATATTTTTTCTTTCCTTCTTTTAAAAGTCGTTGTTCTCTGCCGATTCTGTCATTACCCGATGCCACCGCACGAATTCACTTCCGTTCTTTAACGAGGTATGTATGCAAGGAAAGGATTTATTCGTTCGCCCCCGCCCGAATCAGTTCTTCCACGGTATCCAGCAGCTGCAGCGGACTGAACGGCTTTACGATATATCGGGTCGCGCCGGCCGCCTTGGCCCGCTCCCGGTCTTTCTCCAAAGCTTTGGCGGTCAGTAAAATAACGGGCGCGTGACGGTTCGGATTGTCATGGCTTCGCAGCCATTCGCAAACTTCGACTCCGGTTCGCTCTGGCATCATATAGTCCAAAATGACCAAATCGAATACGGCTTCCTGCAGCCGTTCGGCCGCTTCCTTACCGTCGGCCGTTTCCGTAATGACGTACCCTTCGTCGGCCAACGTTTCCGTTAACAAAAAGCGCAGCGCCGCTTCGTCGTCCGCGAGTAAAATTTTATAGTTGGCCATAGCAACTCATCCGCTCCCAAAAATCGTCCATCTCGATTGCGTTCATTATAACATGAACCGGATTTTTATTGGAGGGAAAACGAAAGAAATAGCCGTCACATATATGCCAAAAGTATGATTCATATGCCCGAAGGACTATGATATTATGTTTATAAAGAAAATTTAATAAAAATTTTGGACGAAATAGGAAGTACATCCTATTTGAGGGGATGAGCATAATGAGTTCCATCGAGTATTTAATTCGGAAAGTATCCCGGTATGTAACCTTCGGGCAGCCTGTTTCTTCGGGTTCCGTAATCAGCCAGCGACTGTCGGATCCGCGTATCCCGATGTTGGCTTATTACTTGGGCCTTCAAGAGCAAAACAAGGAGAACCAGTATTACCATGAGGTTTGGTTGAAGAAGGAAGGCACGTTCGCCTTAACCGAAGCGTGGTACAAGGGCAGCATGGTCACCCGCAAGCTCTACAAGGACAACCTGTCTTTCGAACAGTTGACCGGCATAATCGGCGAGGAAGACGCCAATGCCATCATCATGCGTTTCAACGAAATCATGAAGAAATCGGAAAAAGACGATTGGAGACCCTATTCCTTACGGGTTTAAATACCGCAAGAACGTTGGAATCATGGGTTATGGGTCGCTAAGTGCCGGCTGTGGCCGAGATGACGCCGCCATGAGCCGCTTTCAATAAGCGGACACCCCCGTGAATGCGTCCATACATACACCCAGCCTTCACGTTCTTCGCAATTGCCGTCACGAATCCAGATCCGCTCGTAATCATTGGTCCCGCCAGGACCCTCATATTCCTCCAATGCATCCATATGACGGAGTCCTTCCGGCATCACGACGAGCCACTCGCCTTCCACCATGCGGGAGCCGTCCGACCCGGAAAGCACCATGGCCGGATAAGCGCCGGCATCGTACAGCTTGCCCCGCACGACCCCCGGCCGTACGGACTCTACATAAGGTGCAACGACATGATGGTTCGCTTCCCCGACCAACAACGTTCCATAGACAAACACCGGGATCAAGACGCCCACTCCTTTCAGACCTTGCGCCATCGCTTCTTTACTATATCATATTCATTCAACCGATTTCCCATGAGAAGGGGACGATCCTGGGCAGGGAACCTGCCGAAGGGCTGCCGAATATATTGAGCATAAACTCGGCACCCGCCGGGAAGGGAGGGAATCTCATGCTCAGTCCTGAGGACGCGAACAAAATCATCCGATTTTTGTCCGCCGCCTACTACTGTACCGAGTCGGAGGAAGCGCGCCGCGAATTTAACCGTCTGGCCAACGAGCTTCGCAAAGCGTCCGGACAGCCAATACAATAACGGATGGAACTGGTATCCGACAGCGCGTCCCGATTGGTACGAAAACGCCCTTCGACGCGAAGCGGCGTTTTTTTCATTCATCAATACGCGATACGCGCAGCGGAACCGGTAAACGTTCATCTCTTACAATTGACGCATCAATCCTGAGAAAAAAACAATTGCATATAGGTTAACTAGGAATTATAATGTGAGTGACCGACAAGATCGCTTGAGGTGGAGATAATCATGGAACTTAATATTGTTTTGATGGGAGCGCTTGTTGGCCTTCTCGTCGGCTTGACCGGCGTGGGCGGAGCCGCTTTGCTGACTCCTTTGCTCGTATTTTTGGGTATTCAACCGACCGTTGCGGTGGCTACGGATTTGTTCTACAACTCGATCACGAAGCTGTTCGGCAGCATTCAACACGTCCGGCAAAAGACAGTGAACATGACGCTGGTCAAACATCTGGCCATGGGCAGTGTCCCCAGCGCCATAGTGGCCGTGCTGCTGCTGAAATATTTCCCGCCGCTGCAAGGCTATCAGGACGCGATCATCAAGCATGCATTAGGTATCGTACTGATTATCGTCGCTATTCTCAGCATCGTGAAGGTCTGGTTCACACCAAACCAATCAAACAAGCTTCAGGAGAAGTCGCTGCAGGAGAAAAAAGCGGTGACCATCCTGATTGGCATACTGTTAGGCTTTATCGTCGGCTTGACTTCCATCGGCTCGGGCTCGCTGTTCGCCCTTGCGATGATGTTCTTCTACCGCTTGAAGGCGGCGGAGCTCGTCGGCACCGATATCGTACACGCGTTCCTGCTCGTTTCGGCAGCCGGCATCATGCATGCGGGCTTCGGGAACATCGATTATATGCTTGCGTTCAACCTGCTCATCGGCTCCGTCCCCGGCGTACTGCTTGGCAGCAGCTTGTCGGCGAAGGTGCCGGCCAAACCGCTGCGGACTGTCATGGCCACCATCATCCTGATCAGCGGAATTAAATTGATCTAATGCGTAATTCATAAATTGCCTACCGGGCCGGAGCTTCTAGGGAGCCTGCACCGATACGCCTTCCTCCAGCAATTGCTGACGAAGCGTACGTGCCAGTTCCAAAGCATCCGGCCCGTCGCCATGTATGCAGAATGTGTCTGCGCGCAGGGCGACCGCTTCGTCCAAGGGCGTCAGCACCTCTCCCCGCTTGAGAATATCGAGCACCTGCCGCACCGCCTGACGGGGATCGTGAATGACCGCATCCGGCTCGCTCCGCGGGGTAAGGGTCCCGTCGGCGCGATAGGTGCGATCGGCGAACGCTTCCGCTGCGGTCCGCAGGCCTTTGGACTCGGCGGCCCGAATCAGTTCGCTGCCGGCGAGACCGAATAGCGTCAGCTCCGGATCCAGGCGGAGGACGGCCTCCGCTATCGCATCCGCTAATGGCCTCTGCACCGCCGCCATATTATATAAAGCGCCATGAGGCTTGACATGCCGCATCCGGCCGCCTTCGGCGCGCGCGATCGCTTGCAGGGCACCGCCCTGGTACAAGATTAGCTCATACGCCTCCTGCGGGGTGACCGCCATATTGCGGCGCCCGAAGCCTTGCAAATCCGGCAGGCCCGGATGCGCCCCGATCGATACGCCCGCTTGCAGGCACAACCGGACCGTTCGAACCATGTGGCCGGGGTCGCCGGCGTGGAAGCCGCAAGCGATATTAGCCGAAGTGACATACCGGACGAGCTCGTCGTCCTGTCCGAGCCGATACATACCGAAGCTCTCGCCCATATCCCCGTTAAGGTCGATCCGGATAGGTAACTGTTCCAAGTGAAGCCCTCCTTTGCAACCATCCGATCGCATGGTCCTTTTGTGTGCACCCCCGTATGCCGGTGAGTGTGGAAAGAAAAAAGCCAAAAGCATCCACTTCCGGCTTCGTTCGCGTATTCGTCTGTCCTCTGCGTCTATACGTCTATTCGTCTATGCAGCGGCCTTCCCATGCGGCCTGGCGCGCCGGGCCGGTTATGCGGCGTGTCTGCTTCCTGCTGCGCAGCCCGGTTCCTGCCGACCCCGATCCCCGCGCCCCCGGCTATTGTCTTGCTGCAAGTCCGCGCGTTTTGACGATGATTTTGCGAATGCTGTCTTCGCTTAAATGAAATTTGCCGATCAGCTCCGACACGGAATAACCGTTCTGATACAGCCGGTATATTTCGTGGTTCCGGCGCTGGATCGTCTGCCGCGTGCCGTTGTTCTCGCCCCAGCCTGCGCGGGTTTGCTCCTTCTTCGGAACGTAGATGATCTCGCCCTGGATGTAATCCTGCAGCTGCTTCAGCAAGTTAGGCGGTAAAATGTCCTTTCCGTTCTTGTACCCCACCGATGAATGCCTCCTTTCGCGCCGTTATGGCTGACTTACCGAAAGTTATAAGCATTTTCATCTTCACACCTCCTAGGAATGTGCCTTGGGAACACCGGATACGTAGGCCTGAGGGGCATTAAAAATAAAAAAAACACGATCTGCCGATGCGTGCCCGAATGCCTCTTATGTTCAGTTCCTGTAAAAGACGGGGTTCAGGTGACGGTGATGGAGAAAATGCTTATTCACTTGTTACAAATCCTCTTGCCATCATGGTCCACGTGTTCATTACCCGCATCACACGTCACTCCCTTCTTCAAAGTCAAATATGGTTTCAAGCTCACGGACTATTATACCCATTGTTTCCCATCATGTCCATGTCTTATTCGCATGAGCCGCTTCTATTCGAGGGACCCGAAGGTCCCCGGTCGGCTACAAGTTTTATTAACTCACAAACGTCCTGCCGCCGACAAGGTGATAAAATTGTTATAACGATTTTATCCGTTCGCCCGCATCCTTACGGCGGCGGCGATCCGGCGAAGTTCCAGCTCCTGCCGGATATAGAGGGCCTGCGCCTCGGCATGCGTGATCTCGACGAAGCGCACCGTAGCGCCGGGCCGCGTCTGCGCCAGCAGCGGCAAGTCCACGGCGGCGATATGCGCAATCCGCGGATAGCCGCCGGTCGTCTGCGCATCGGCCAGCAGCGCGATCGGCTGGCCGTGCGGCGGCACTTGGACGGTGCCGGGCACCGCGGCTTCCGAGCGCATCTCCAGCGACTCGCGCAGCGCGAGCCGCGGACCTTCCAGTCGGCAGCCCATGCGGTCCGACTGCGGGGTCAGCTTGTACGGCGCGGCGAAGAACGCTTCGAGGCTGACAGCCTCGAAGCGTTCGGCCTCGCGACCG
>NZ_VIDW01000120.1:0-1182 GCF_006519665.1 Paenibacillus sp. tmac-D7
CTATATAAGTTGAATCAAACTCTTTCCAGTTTATTGGAAAGGATTTCTAGCCATCAAACGTCGAATAAGTAAAGACCATATTATGGACGGGTGATTGGCGATGGAAGCAAATAAGGATATACAAGAGGTCGATAAACGGTTAAAACAGGAAAAAGATCGCCGAATGTTCGAGCGGTACCAAACTATTCGATTGCATTTGCTTAGACACGATAAAGATCAGATAGCCATCATCATTGGAAGATCTGAGCGTACGGTAAGAACATACATAAAGATCTACCGAACATCCGGTTTAGATGGATTGCAGATGAAATTCTCTCCAGGTCGCAGCGTACGGCTTACAACAGAGCAGCAAGCAGAGCTTAAGAAGACGATCATGGAATCTCTCCCTTATGAGGTCGGATTTACGGCAAAATTTAACTGGACCCTTGAACTGATCGGTGAGTACATATACCGTGAGTTCGGAAAGAAATACTCCATCAAAGGGGTGTCCTTAATGATGCATCGACTGGGTATGAGCTACACCAAGCCAACGTATACCTTAGCGGCGGCTGATGAAGAAAAGCAAAAAGAGTTTGTCGAAAAAACCTTTCCAGGGTTAAAAAAATCAGGAAAACGGCGAAATTGATCATATCTTGTTTGAAGATGAAGCCATGATCCGCGACTATCAAGCACTTCAGCATACATGGTTTGCTAAAGGCAAGCAACGGATCATAAAAACGACCGGCAAACATCGCGGTGTAAAGCTGTTCTCTACGGTTGATTATGTCACGGGCAACATCGTATGGCAGGAAGATGACGAATATACGGCGGACAAGTTCCTGGTGTTTCTGCAGAAAGTCGTAGCAGCTTATCCCACAGGCAAAATAGTCATGGTTTTGGATAATGCCCGAATTCATCATGCCAAGCTGCTGGAATCGTTTCTTGAAGAGCAGCAAGGTCGGCTTAAACTGGTTTTCCTGCCTCCATACAGCCCTAAACTGAATGTCGTAGAAGGGCTATGGAAATGGCTTAAGGCGGATGTGGTTAATAACGTCTTCTACCACACAGTCGACGAAATCCGAAAAAACGTGCATACATTCATGGAGCAGATTAAAAAGGAGCCTCTGAAGATTATAGATCGGCTTTGCATCAGGATGGAATCAGGCGAAATTTCGGAATTTCAATAATTCAACATATATAGAT
>NZ_VIDW01000121.1:0-1156 GCF_006519665.1 Paenibacillus sp. tmac-D7
CCCCATTAAGAGACTGATGGGGACGCTCCTGATTGTAAAACTGGACATAGCGAGCTATCCCTTTGCGCAGCGCGCGAGGGTCTTCAAATTCATTGAGGAAGATACATTCGTATTTGAGCGACCGAAAGTAACGCTCCGTGCGGCTGTTGTCCGTTGCCCGGCCCTTACCGTCCATCGATACTTTGACGCCTTCCTTTTCTAACAGATCCAGATAATCCGCATTAGTAAAATGCGAACCTTGATCGCTGTTCATGATCTCCGGCTTGCAGCGGCTGAATGCGCGTTTAAGGCATCTCATAACAAAGCCCTTTTCGAGCGTACTGGACAGCTCATAATCAATCACCTTGCGGCTGTACCAATCAATGATGTTGAACAAGTACATAAATCCTTTGCCCATCCTTAGATAGGTGATATCGATTCCCCAGACCTGATTGGGCCTGTCGATCGTTAAGCCGCGAAGTAGATAAGGACGCGTGTACTTGGCATGGAGGCGTTTGCTCAAGTTTGGCTTCGGATAGATCGCCTCCAGACCCATGAGCTGCATCAGACGGCGTACGCGCTTACGATTGATCTCGGAGCCCTGGTCCCGAAGAAAATTTGTCATGCGTCGGTAACCGAAGTAAGGGTGCTTCATATAGATCTCATCGATTCGATGCATGAGCTGCACATTCTCTTCGCTTTCTTGTTGCTCCTTGCTCGGACGGTATACGCTCGTTCTGTTCACACTCAGCAGGTTTGCCTGACGCTTCACTGTGATCTCGGTATGGTCGCGCTCTACCATCGCTTTCCGGGCTTCCAGCGGTTCATTTGAGGCCAGATTTTTTTTTGAGCCAGTCAACCTCAACTGTGAGTTGGCCGACCAGCTTTTCTAGATGCTCTTGCTTGCTCTCGTACTCCTTTTTCAGTTTGTCGGCTTCACTGGTCTTCTTCTCGAACACCATGGAGGCACGCTCAAGGAATTCAGCCTTCCACCGGCTGATCATGACTGGGCTCAATTCATATTTGGCTGCGATCTCGTTGACGGTCTGCTCCTCTCGAAGGACCTCCAGGACGACCTTTGTCTTAAACTCTGAGGTATATCGGTTCCGTTTTTCCATAGCTTCATTATAACTTATTTTTCACTCCCCTGTGTCTCAACCTATGGGAGCATTATAGA
>NZ_VIDW01000122.1:0-955 GCF_006519665.1 Paenibacillus sp. tmac-D7
AGGATACCATGGAATTAATGGAAGGCATGCGGGTTGTCGTCGTCAAAGCAACAGGCGAGTTAAGGTCGTATGAAATGGTTACAGTCGTCGACATCAAGGGTGATGAGGTCGTCGTAGGCGATATGACAGGGGATTTGCACAACGTGCGGATAGACAATATCCAGATCTTAACTCCTGATCCTGATCATCACTAAACCCGATATTCAAAACCGGTAAAGAAATGCTGTAAGCATGAACAAGGGACTTCCCGTTGGCGGGAAGTCCCTTGTTCATTTTCATAAGATACAAAGAACAGATATGCCTAGAGAACGATTCTATTTAATCATACTTGTCCTCGTCGATTCTGCTCTTATGTTCAAGGATAAGTTCGGCCTCGGTTTCAAAGTTCAAATGGAGCGGCTCCGGAAGCAGATCGAGAATATGCTTGATCAGAGGCAGCTCTGCCAATTCCTCGAGTGTCTGCGGTCGTTGATCTAACCCGTAAACCCACTCGCGTACAGCATCGATAAACTTATAGAAAGAAGCTTCAAATTCATCCGCAGTCGATTCCGCTTCATCGTTTTCCGACCCCGCCATAGACTTCCAGTTTTTTAAAGCCGCTTCTAACGTCTGCTCGACTTTCGCGTCCATCCTGTAACCTCCCGATAAGGATATCTGTGTTCTTCATGTTCGCTTTGATCTATTATACCAGCCTTATGCAGGATCAGCTAAAACGCCTCGCTGCCGCCGGCAACATCGCATCAAAGCAAGCTGCAACAATAGGCATGCATCAGGTTATAATAATAGATGATAATGAGAATCATTATTGACAAATGAACTGAAATCGAAATACAATTAAAGTCTTACGAATCGGGATAATTGGTCTCTCCAAGTTTTATTGACACTCCGTGTAACGCTAATTATTATACGTTCCTTATTTCTTATACCTGCTTGCCAATTCCAAAGCATGACATTG
>NZ_VIDW01000123.1:0-932 GCF_006519665.1 Paenibacillus sp. tmac-D7
CCGTGAAGACTTCTACAAAGGTCAATACCATTATGGGGATGTTACCTGTCAACAAGGTCAGCACCCTGCCATTATCAGTAACTAATTTTTGATTGGATAAGGTGACATTAGACTAACGTATCACTGCGAGCCTTCGTTTCAGTGGGGCTAACGCTAAAACTGACGCTGTCATGTCCCTTTTCTCCTACATAAAAAATACAACATATAGGGGGAGTATTTATGGCTACCATAGATAGAACAAAATATTTATTCGTAGGAGTGGACCTGCATAAGAAAAACCACGTTGCCGTGCTCTGCAATTGTTTTAGCGATATCATTAAATCCTTTACGTTTAAGAACGCACCCACTCATTTTCCTACCTTTATCACCAACTTAAAGAAACATGCTGAAGGTAAAGACGTGATATTTGGATTGGAAGACGTAAACTTTTATGGACGTTCCCTTGCCAAATTCCTCATTTCGGAGGGCTACCTTGTAAAAGAAGTGAACTCATCCTATACCAAAAAGAAGAGAAATCGGGGAACGAACCGCAATAAGACGGATAAACTAGATGCTCGTGCTATTTGTAAAAATCTAATTGATGAATATGACGCTCACCCCATTGCCAACCCTCAAGATATTTACCTTGCCATCAAGCAAACCCTAAGTACTCGTAACAATTATGTTCAAATGGTGGCGAACATGAAAATCAGCTTACACAATCTATTGGTCCATCATTATCCAAACTATACGGACTTCTTTCAGGACTTGGATAGTAAAACTTCTAGGGGATTCTTTGAAACCTATCCCTCACCCGAAATGTTAGAAGGTATTTCCTCTACGGAATTGACAACATCCCTGAAAAAGTACAATAAGTCCGTACCGAAGAATAAAGCACAAGAAATCTTAGACGCTGTATCCTCTAACGGGTGGCTAGACAATGGCTACAAAGA
>NZ_VIDW01000124.1:0-776 GCF_006519665.1 Paenibacillus sp. tmac-D7
GTCGGACTTCTTGGCGGCGTCGAGCTTCTCGAAGAGCTCCTCGCTCGTGATCACGTCGCCGTAGTTCATTTGGATATTCCGCAGCGCTTCCCAGTGCTGCCCGTAACCTAGGGGCACATCATGCGTATGGGGACTCGGGACCGCGGTCGTGCAGTCCGCAAGCACGATGACCTTGTAAATTCTGTTCCATGCGTCGATCGTGGTGGAATGGACGCAGTTAGCCGAGGTGATGCCGGCGATCACCAGGAACTCCGTTCCAAGCTCCCGCAAGTATTCTTCAAGCTGCGTGCCCACGAAGACGCTGAAGCGGCTCCTCCGCAAGACGGGTTCCCCTTCCCGGGGTTCCAGTTCGCCCGCAAAATGGTCGGTTTGAGGGTTCCCCCAGCTTGCGGGCGACTCCGGCGTGCCCGGCTTTAAGCCCGGCCACTTCAGAGCGCAGATGCCCTTATCAAGCCCGTCAGGACTCAGGCCCCATTGAGACCATATGACCGGACTGCCTTCCTCACGGAACCGCTTGACGACCCGCTCGACCGGTTCGACCGTGTCCCTTCCACTCGGGGCTCCTCCCACGCTCGGAATGGCCAGCGCACCATCGGGGTCGGTACATACAGGCTGCATATCCATCACGAGTAATGCCGTGCGCTTCGGATCGATCTCCGGTGCAACCATGGCACTCCTGTCAATTACCTTATCAATATTTTCCAGCGTGAATTTCAAAGACGACATGCTAATTCCTCCTTCTAAATTTTAGAGTTATTTGTTCAAGCGTTGCTTAA
>NZ_VIDW01000125.1:0-726 GCF_006519665.1 Paenibacillus sp. tmac-D7
TATCCAAATTCAGTGCTTGCTGCAACACGAGACATCCGTCTCGCGTCGCCTTCAAGGCACCTCCCGGGAAAAAGAGGGGACCCTCAAATACACAAAAAAGACGCCGATCCACTCAGCGTCTTCCTCGGAATTTTTATGTTATCGCACCAACCAGCGGTAATCCTGGCGACAGTCTACAATGAAATCGACATACACGATTTCATCCTGAATTTGATATAACACCAGATACCACTTTTCCACGAACATCTTGTGATACTTGTTTGACGGAATAAATTCCGCTTCCAGAAAAGGATAGCGTTCCGGCATTCGCGCCAAGGAACGTATCGCTTGCAGCAATTCGTTCTTCGTTTTTCGCGCCGCATCCGGACTTTTCTCCGCAAGAAATCGCACATGAGTCGCCAGCATTTGGCGGGCGCGATCGGAAACGATGATCTTATATCGGGGCATCTTTTCCATGCTGCACCTCGTCAATAATGCCCTCCAGGTAAGCGTCCAATTCATCCGGCGTCACACCAACACGGCCCGCCAAACGATCTTCTTGCACAGCTAGCAGTTCTTCGCGCAGCTTTAACATCTTCTCGCGACGGGAGAATGTCTCTATGTCCATCACGACGAGATCGCCTTCACCGTTCTTGGTTAGATAAACCGGTTCCCCGGATGTTTTGCATAGATCGGCGATTTCATTATAGTTTTGCCGGATACTGGCGGAAGGTTTGATAATCATCT
>NZ_VIDW01000126.1:0-615 GCF_006519665.1 Paenibacillus sp. tmac-D7
TCATAGCTTCGGTGGTGTGTTTAGCCCCGTTACATTTTCGGCGCAGAGTCACTCGACCAGTGAGCTATTACGCACTCTTTCAATGGTGGCTGCTTCTAAGCCAACATCCTGGTTGTCTGTGCAACTCCACATCCTTTCCCACTTAACACACACTTGGGGACCTTAGCTGATGATCTGGGCTGTTTCCCTCTTGACAATGGATCTTAGCACTCACTGTCTGACTCCCGGGATAACGTCTGTGGCATTCAGAGTTTGACTGGACTTGGTAACCCTTGGCGGGCCCCGCACCCAATCAGTGCTTTACCTCCACGACGCATCTCCCGAGGCTAGCCCTAAAGCTATTTCGGGGAGAACCAGCTATCTCCGAGTTCGATTGGAATTTCTCCGCTACCCCCACCTCATCCCCGAATTTTTCAACATTCGTGGGTTCGGGCCTCCAGTGCGTGTTACCGCACCTTCACCCTGGACAGGGGTAGATCACACGGTTTCGGGTCTACGCCTACAAACTATTTCGCCCTATTCAGACTCGCTTTCGCTGCGGCTACGGCTTCTCACCTTAACCTTGCTTGCAAACGTAACTCGCCGGTTCATTCTACAAAAGGCACGCCATCACCC
>NZ_VIDW01000127.1:0-592 GCF_006519665.1 Paenibacillus sp. tmac-D7
GGCTTCCTTTCCGTCGACGATGACGATCTTGCAATGATCCCGGTATGTCAAGTTGGATAGTACCCAGGGGAATCGCAAGGGAAAGAAGGTCCTGCATTCAATGCCTGCTTCCATCATCCGGCGAACCGTATGTTTGGGAAATGACCGGCTTCCCCAGCCATCCCTTATAAAACGAATGTTCACACCGGATAAAGCCCGGTCAATCAGCACATCTGTGATACGTTTACCGATATGGTCATTCCGGTATATGTAATATTCCAGATCGATTGACTTTTGTGCGGCCTGAATTGATTGAAGGAGTTTTCCGTAGGTTTCCATCCCGTTCGTGAGGATTTGGACGTAACCGGTTCGAAGGCCACTGACAGACAAAGGTTGCAAAGCCCGAGCGATAACAAAAGCGGAGTCACCACATGCTGGAGGAACGCTATCGGGTTATTGTGCGAAGAAACGAGCTTGTCCCGCCGCATTTGCACAGGATTCGTTACGAACAGGTAACAAACGAATCCGATAATCGGTAATACAAGTCCGACTGATATCCAAGTTAACGCTTTTGGCGGGGCGGCGCACCTCCCGAACCGCAATAATGATCAAT
>NZ_VIDW01000128.1:0-592 GCF_006519665.1 Paenibacillus sp. tmac-D7
AGCTTCCTTTCCGTCGACGATGACGATCTTGCAGTGATCCCGGTATGTCAAGTTGGATAGTACCCAGGGGAATCGCATGGGAAAAATAGTCCTGCATTCAATGCCTGCTTCCATCATCCGGCGAACCGCATGTTTGGGAAACGACCGACTTCCCCAGCCATCCCTTATAAAACGAATTTTCACACCGGATAAAGCCCGGTCAATCAGCACATCTGTGATACGTTTACCGATATGGTCATTCCGGTATATGTAATATTCAAGATCTATTGTCTTTTGTGCGGCCTGAATTGATTGAAGGAGTTTTCCGTAGGTTTCCATCCCGTTCGTGAGGATTTGGACGGAACCGGTTCGAAGGCCACTGACAGACAAAGGTTGCAAAGCCCGGGCGATAACAAAAGCGGAGTGACCGCATGCTGGAGGCAACGCTATCGGGTTATTGTGCGAAGAAACGAGCTTGTCCCGCCGCATTTGCACAGGATTCGTGACGAACAGGTAACAAACGAATCCGATAATCGGTAATACAAGTCCGACTGATATCCAAGTCAACGCTTTGGCGGGGCGGCGCACCTCCCGAACCGCAATAATGATCAAC
>NZ_VIDW01000129.1:0-591 GCF_006519665.1 Paenibacillus sp. tmac-D7
GTGATAGCTGGATAAGCTATAAAGAGCACACGGAGGATGCCTAGGCACCAGGAGCCGAAGAAGGACGTGGCGAACAACGATAACGCCTCGGGGAGCCGTAAGCAGGCATTGATCCGGGGATGTCCGAATGGGGGAACCCGCGTGAGGTAATACTCACGTACCATGCAGTGAATACATAGCTGCATAGGAGGCATACGAGGGGAACTGAAACATCTAAGTACCCTCAGGAAAAGAAAACAAAAGTGATTCCGTCAGTAGCGGCGAGCGAAAGCGGATTAGCCCAAACCAAGGAGCTTGCTCCTTGGGGTTGTAGGACGCCGTCGTGGGTGCAGCAGGTTAGGCGAACAGGTCTGGAAAGGCCGGCCATAGAGGGTAAAAGCCCCGTAACCAAAAGTCTGCGAACACCCTAGGCGTATCCTGAGTAGGGCGGGACACGTGAAACCCCGTCTGAATCCGGCAGGACCATCTGCCAAGGCTAAATACTCCCTGGTGACCGATAGTGAAGCAGTACCGTGAGGGAAAGGTGAAAAGAACCGCGGGAGCGGAGTGAAAAAGAACCTGAAACCGTGTGCTTACAAGAAGTCAGAGCCC
>NZ_VIDW01000013.1:0-125820 GCF_006519665.1 Paenibacillus sp. tmac-D7
CCGGCGGGAGCGGTACGGCGCCTAAGCCCGCAGGCGCCGGCGCTGCCCCGTCAACGGACTCGACGCCCGCGCCTTCGGCGGCTAAGCCAATCGCGCCCGACGGCGGCGGGACAGCGACCAAGCCGGTGGAAGCCGGCGACGCCGCAACAACGCCGGCAGCGACGCCTGCACCGGCAGCAACGGCTGCAGAGCCTATTAAGACGCCATAAAGTACGATACATAACAGCAAAGCAAAGCCCATCCGGACCTGCGCCGGATGGGCTTTCGTTTGTTCGAACCTATAGCTGCGAAGCCCGGGCGGGAGCCGGGAAGCTCGCTCCGGCCTCTTGCGCTTTCCCCACTCAAGGACTTCAGCGCCTCCTGGTTCCGTTAACCGCGAGTCTCCGCTTTGCGACTATAACCGCTTCAAAGCCTCGCGCTGCGCTTCGATCGTCGCTTCAATATCTTCCTCGCTGTGAGCGGTCGAAACGAACATGCCCTCGAACTGCGACGGCGGAAGACTGACGCCTAAATCGAGCATCGCGGCAAAGTAACGGTTGAACCGCTGCAAGTCGGACCGTTTGGCCGTCTCGTAGTCGGTCACCGGTTGGTCCGTGAAGAACGGACATACCATCGAGCCTACCCGGTTGATGGTCAGCGGCACGCCAAGCTCGCGCGCATTCGCGGCGAAGCCTTCCTCCAGCCGTGCGGAACGGCGCTCGAGCTGTTCGTACACGCCCGGCTCGCCCAGCAGCTTCAGCGTCGTATAACCCGCCGCCATCGCCAGCGGATTGCCCGACAGCGTGCCTGCCTGATAAATCGGCCCTGCCGGGGCGATCTGCTCCATAATCTCCCGCTTGCCCCCGTAAGCGCCAACCGGTAGTCCGCCGCCGATCACCTTGCCCAAACAGGTCAAATCCGGCGTTATGCCGAACAGCCCTTGAGCGCTGTTCAAGCCGACGCGGAAGCCCGTCATCACTTCATCGAAAATAAGCAGGCTGCCCTTCGCCTTTGTGACCTCACGCAGCCCTTCCAAGAAGCCCGGTGCAGGCGGCACGACCCCCATATTACCGGCAATCGGCTCAACGATCACCGCGGCGATCTCGTCCCCGAATCGCTCGAACGCCAACCGGACGGCCTCCAGGTTGTTGTACGGCAGCGTAATCGTATTCGCGGCAATGCTCTCCGGTACGCCCGGACTATCGGGTAAACCAAGCGTCGCAACGCCGGAGCCCGCCTTGATCAAGAGCGAATCGGCATGGCCGTGATAACAGCCTTCGAATTTCACGATCTTGCTGCGCCCGGTATAACCGCGCGCAAGCCGCAGCGCGCTCATCGTGGCTTCGGTACCGGAGCTGACCATGCGCACCAGGTCAATGGACGGGATACGCGCCGCCACCAGCTTGGCCATTTCCGTTTCCAGCTCGGTCGGCGCGCCGAAGCTCGTGCCGAGCTCCGCCGCCCGTTTAATCGCTTCGACGACTTCGGGCTTCGCATGACCGAGAATAAGCGGTCCCCAAGAGCCGATATAATCGATAAATTCGTTATCGTCGATATCGGTAACGCGGGAGCCGGCCCCTTTTTTCATGAAGAGGGGGGTCAATCCAACTGATTTAAATGCGCGGACGGGGCTGTTGACTCCGCCGGGGATAACTTGTTTCGCTTCCTCAAAAGCTGTCGCGGAGCGCGCTGCGAAGCGTTGTTGCGGTTCGTTCATTCCATCCACACCTTTACTAGAATATGCTTGAAAACGAAGAAAAACCGAGCCGGGATTTTCAAGAAAAGCAAATTCTCGCGCTCGCAGGGAACGATATCCTATTGGATTTGGCCAAACTTCGCGGATAAGCCCGGTACTCACACCGGGCTTTTTTCTTTAAGCAGCCGGGAAAGCTCCAGCGCCGATTCTTTGCCCTGCTTCACGCAATCGGGAAGACCGACGCCGTGGAACGCGGCTCCCGTAATCAGCACCTCCGGCATCCGCTTCGCTAATCCTTCGCGTATACGGCGAATCCGATCCAGATGGCCGACCGGGTATTGCGGCATCGAGTGCATCAGCGGCGTCAGCTCCGTGAATAACGGCTCGGCCGTAATGCCCATCGTCGCCTTCAGATCCTGGCGCACCGCCCGGACGACTTCGTCCTCGGACATGTGCAGCCAGCGGTCGTCGCCCGAGCGGCCGACATAACAGCGCAGCAGCGCTTTGCCGTCAGGAGCGGTGTGCAGCCATTTCTTCGAGGTCCAGGTGCAGGCCGTGATGAAGCGCCCTTCCCTGCGCGGCACGACGAAGCCGGATCCGTCCAGCTCCCGCTTCATATCCTTCTCATCATAAGCAAGGATGACGTTGCCGACCGATACATAGTCGACCTTCCGCAGCTCCTGCGCTTCCGGTTTCGAAGCCGCCAGCAGATCGGCGGCGGCGTAAGCCGGGAGCGTCAGGATGACGCCGTCGGCCTCCTCGATCTCGCCGTCCTCGCGGGTCAGCCGGTAACCGCGTCCGTCCGCCGCTTTCTCGAGTTTGGCAATGCCGCATTGTTTCACGAAACGCACGTTGTCCAGCGCATCCAACAAACCGTGTACGATCGTCTCCAATCCTTCTCTGAAGGTGAGGAACGTCGTATTCCGCGCCGATTCCGGCAGCGTCCGGCTTTCCTCGCCGCCTTCTTTCCGGTTTTTCATCATCCCGAGAATCAGGCTGCGGTGTTTTTGCTCGATGCTATGAAATTGAGGGAACGTCGCCTTCACGCTCAAATCATACGTGTTCCCGGCATAAATACCGGCCAGCAGCGGCTCGGCGATTTGCGAAAGCACCTCGGAGCCGAGCCTGCGTTCCAGGAAGTGGCCGAGCGATTCGTCTTCGTCCGCCGTCCGTTTGGGCAGCACCAGGTCAAGCGCCGCACGCGCTTTAGCTGCGGGCGAAAGCAGGCCGGTCCGCATAAACGGCATAATTTCAGTCGGAATGCCGAGCATTAAGCCCGGTGGCATCCGGTGCAGCTTGCCCCGCGATAAAATGTATGTCTTTTTCGCATTCGGATTCGTTCCCGTTAATTGATCCTCGAGTCCCAGCTCGCGCGCCAGCTCGACCAGCGCGGGCTTGCGGGCGAGAAAGGAATCCGGCCCCTTCTCGATGACGAAGCCGTCCCGCCGAAGCGTGCTGATCTTGCCGCCGAATCTGTCGCTCTTCTCCATGACGGTAATCCGGCAAGCCTGCCCGGTCTCTTCCATCTGCTTCTTTAAATAATAAGCGGCGCTTAGTCCGGTAATCCCGCCGCCGATGACGACCACATGCGGTTTGGTGTCCATGGTGTCAGTCCTTCCGGGCGAGGGCGTACACGACGTCGCTCAAGGTCTCCATATATAGCGGATCGGTATTGAGCGAACGCGTCCGCTCCAGCTGAATGCCGAGCTCCCGCGCTACTTTTTGCGCTTCGATGTCAAGGTCGTACAAGACCTCCAAATGGTCGGACACGAAGCCGACCGGACATACGAGCACATGCTGCGCGCGTTCTTCCTGCTTGATCGAACGCAAGACATCCAAAATGTCCGGTCCGAGCCACGGTACGCCGGTTTGGCCTGCGCTTTGCCAGCCGAATTGCCACTGCGTAATGCCGGTTCTGTCCGCAATCGCCCTCGACGTCTCGAGCAGCTGCTCCGGGTAAGGGTCCTTCATTTCCAGTATTTTCTCAGGCAAGCTGTGCGCGGTAAACAGCACCTGCACCCGCTCCTTCGGCACCTCAAAACGGGCCAACGCTTCCTCCACCCGCAGCGCCAGCGCTTCAATCAGCTTCGGATGCAGATGATAGCTGCGCACGAACGCGATGTTCAAGCCGAGCTCATCCGCTTTCTCCTGCGCCCGCTTGATGTAACCGCCGACGCTCATCGCGGAATAATGCGGCGCCAGTACGACGCCCACCGCTTCCGTAATGCCGTCTTGCACCATCCGCTCTACGCCGTCTTCGATGAAAGGCGACGCATGCTTGAGCCCTTGGTAACAGACGAACGTGATGTTCGGATATTTTTCGTTCAAACGCGCTTCCAGCGCCTTCACCTGATTGTCGGTGTTCTCGCGCAGAGGGAATACACCGCCGACGATCGCTTCGTAACGATCCTTCAAATCCTGCAGCTGTTCGGGCGTCGGCGCATGGCCCCGGCGAATATGCGTATAATACGCTTCGATCTGATCGATGCTCTCGGGCGTTCCGTAAGACATCACCAGCACGCCGATTCGTTGAATCCGGTTCTCGCTCATCTTATACACCGCTTTCCTGCTTCAATGTGCCGCGTTGTTGAATCGCTTGACTGGAATACGCATGAATAAAGTCGGTCAATTCCTTCAGTTTCTCGAGCGACGCCTCCGGGAACAAGCCGTGTCCCAGATTAAACACGTAGCCCGGCTCTTCAATGCCCGCATCGATAATGGCTTTCGTCTGCTCTTGAATGACGCTCATCGGCGCCGTCAGCACGTATGGATCGAGATTGCCCTGCACCGCATAACGGCTGCCTAACCGCCGCCGCCCTTCAGGAATCGAAACCCGCCAATCGAGTCCGATCACGTCGGCTTGGACACCCTGGAGCGTGGGCAGCAGTTCGCCCGAGCTGACGCCGGGGAAATAAATTTTCGGCTGATCGAGGTGGCTGAGTTCATCGAAAATACGCTTGATCGTCGGCAGCACGTACGTTTGAAAGTCGACCGGCGACAACGCGCCCACCCAGCTGTCGAACAACTGGAACGCTTTAGCCCCGGAGGCGACGTGCGCCTTCAAATACGTGATGACCATGTCCCCAAGCTTATCCATCAGCTGGAACCACACTTTCGGTTCACTGTACATCAGCGTTTTGGTGCGAATATAGCTTTTGGACGGCTTGCCTTCGATCAAATAACTGGCGATCGTAAACGGCGCCCCCGCGAACGTAATGAGCGGCACTTCCAGCTCCGCGACAAGCAGCTCGATCGTCCGCAAAATATGCGGCAGGTGCTCCTCCACTTGAATCGGACGAAGCCGCTCGACATCCGCCGCCGTACGGATCGGGTTATGGATGACCGGTCCGATATTTTTGACAATGTCAAAGTCGATGCCGATGGACGCGACCGGATTCATGATGTCCGAATACAAGATCGCCGCATCGACGCCAAGCTTTTTCACCGGCATCATCGTCACTTCCGCGGCCAATTCCGGCTGCGTGCAAATTTCGAGCAGGCTGTACTTCTCCTTAATTTTCCGGTAATCCGGGTCATAGCGGCCCGCTTGGCGCATGTACCATACCGGCAGCCTATCGACCGGCTGCTTTTTACATGCGCGAATAAACAAGTCGTTGTAACTCATTCCCGTACCTCTTTTCCGTATACTTCCATAGTCTAAGTATCATTATGCCCTATTTGGAACCGGGTAACAACGGAAATCATCCGGTTGTTTCCGACAAATCTTTGACATCAGGCGTAACCTGCCTGCAAAAAAAGTCCTGATTTCCCGGAAGGAATCAGGACGCAATGCCGTCGGAACGGCTCGGGTTTAAGCTTCTTGCCTTTATGCCTGCAGCCAACGGACGATATCTTTCGCAAAATAAGTAATAATCAGATCGGCGCCGGCCCGTTTGAAGCCGAGCATCGTCTCCAAGACGATCGCGCGCTCGTCAATCCAGCCTTGAGCGGCAGCTGCCTTCACCATCGAATACTCGGCGCTCACATTGTAGGCGACAAGCGGCAAATCGTAACGGTCGCGCAGCATCCGCAGCACATCCATGTAAGCCAGAGCCGGCTTGACCATCAGGAAATCAGCGCCTTCCGCCACATCGCTGTCCGCTTCGCGCAGCGCTTCCCGGGCGTTAGCGGGATCCATTTGATACGTTTTGCGGTCGCCGAATTGCGGAGCGGAATGAGCGGCGTCGCGGAACGGGCCGTAGAACGCAGAGGCGTACTTGACGGAGTAAGACATGATCGGCACGTTCTCATAACCGGCCTCGTCCAAGCCTTGGCGAATCGCATAGACGAAGGCGTCCATCATGTTCGACGGGGCAATGATGTCCGCGCCGGCCTCGGCCTGCGATACCGCTGTCTTGACGAGCAGTTCGAGCGACGGATCATTCAGCACGTCGGCCCGCCCTTTGGCCTCGTCGTAATGCACCACGCCGCAATGGCCGTGATCCGTAAATTGACATAAGCACGTATCCGCGACCACGAGCAGATCCGGCGCCCATGCCTTCACTTGGCGCGTCGCCTGCTGGACGATCCCGTTCGGATCGTAAGCCGAACTCCCGTGAGCGTCCTTCTCATGCGGAACGCCGAACAACAGCACGGCCTGGATGCCCAGCGAGACGACCTCGCGGATTTCTTCCTCCAGCCGATCCAGCGACAAGTGATATACGCCCGGCATCGAGGAGATTTCCTCTTTCACATTCGTGCCGTGCGTGACAAAAATCGGATAAATCAAGTCGTTCGCCGTAACGGCATGCTCGCGGACTAAATTCCGCATAGCCGCCGACGTGCGCAGACGACGGTTACGAACGATCGGAAAACCCATGATTGTTACCTCCTTGCGGATTTGGGCGGGCCGGCCTGAACAAGACCGGCCTTATGCCATTTTTTTAGGCGTACAAGCTTTGAACGAGCGCGTCAACGGTCGCTTCCTTAGCCAAATAATCGACCTTCAAGCCGGCTTTCTCGGCCGTTTGTGCGGTCATCGGCCCGATACAGGCGATTTTACAGCCTTGCAGCAGCTCAAGCGGCGACTCTACCCCAAGCCGTTTCAGCGCTTCCAGCAGGTTGGTGACCGTAGACGAGCTCGTAAACGTGACGATATGAAGCTGACCTTTCCGGAGGAAGTCGACGATCTCGTCGCCTCCCTCGGTTTCCAGCACGTTTTCATAGATATCGATTTTGGTAACGTCGAGGCCCATCTCCCGCATTTTATCGGGCAAGTAGGTTCTCGCAATATCCGCGGTCGCGAGCAGCACCCGCTCGCCCGCCTTCAGCTGCGGCGCTAACGACTCCAGCAGCGCATCTCCTTGGAACACCGGCGGAATCGCCTCGACCAGCAAGCCTCGCGCCTCCAGCGCGGCGGCCGTCTTCGGTCCGACGGCAACGAGACGCGCCCCGGCCATGGCCCGAATGTCCACACGCAATTCCTTCAACCGCTCAAAGAACGCATCCACCCCGTTAACGCTTGTGAACACGATCCAATCAAAGCTGCCCAGACGGTTCAACGCGGCGTCTCGCGCTTGCTGCGCCTCCGGGCGGCTGGAAGGCTGGGTGCGGATCACCGGAAACTCGACCGCTTCGCCGCCGAGCTCTTCGATCTGGACAACCAGCTCGCTCGCTTGACTGCGCGCCCGGGTCACAAGAATGCGCCGTCCGAATAGCGGCTTCGTTTCGAACCAGGCGAGCTTCTCGCGCAGCTTGACCACCTGGCCTACAATCGTAACGGCTGGCGATTGAAAGCCTGCGGCGCGCACCTTCTCGACGATGTCGGTTAATGTGCCCGTCAACGTCTCCTGTTCCATCCAGGTTCCCCAGCGAATAAGCGCGACCGGCGTATCCGCCGGCTTTCCGCCCTCAACCAGGCTCTTGCAAATCGTCTCGAGGTTGGCAACGCCCATTAAGAAGATGAGCGTACCCGACGCCTGCGCCAAATTGGGCCAGTTCACGTTGGAATACGTCTTGTTCTTGTACTCGTGCCCGGTTACGATGGAGAACGACGAAGTGAAGTCGCGATGTGTGACAGGAATGCCCGCATAAGCCGGAACCGCAATGGCCGACGTAATGCCCGGTACGATCTCGTACCGGATGCCGTGTTCCGCCAGCAACTCGGCCTCTTCGCCGACGCGGCCGAACACGCTCGGGTCTCCCCCTTTAAGACGCGTAACCGTCTTGCCCTGCAGGGCGAGATCCACGAGCAGCTGGTTAATCTCTTCCTGCTTGAGCATATGTTTATCGGGCAGCTTCCCGACGAAAATTTTCTCCGCACCCGGTTTCATATGCCTCAAGAGCCGCGGATTGGCCAACCGGTCGTACACGACAACGTCCGCGCGCTGGATCGCCTCCAGGCCGCGCAGCGTAATGAGTTTAGGGTCCCCGGGTCCAGCTCCAACCAAATACACGCTCGCCTTACTCATACCGCTTCTCCCCTTACTTCCGAATCCGAATCTCTCTATCCCATGGCATTCTTTGTCCTTGTACGAACGGGTTATTCCTGAACGGCAGCGAGCAGCTCCGCCGCCCCTTTGGCGAGCAACGATTCCGCCAGCCCTAAACCGAGCGCCTCCGGATCGGTTCCACGCTGCGTATCTTTAAGAATTTTCGCGCCGTCCGGCGAACCGACCATCCCGGTCAGCTCGATTTGAGGCCGCCCGTCGCGACCGGTCTCGCCGGTCAGCTTGGCGTACGCGCCGATCGGCACCTGGCAGCCGCCGTTGAGCTTCCCCAGGAAGCTGCGCTCGGCCGCAACGGCGACCGTCGTCGCCTCGTGCCGGTATTTCGCCAGTAAATCCAAAATGAATGGATCGTTGTCCCGGCATTCGATGCAGAGCGCCCCTTGGCCGACCGCCGGCAAGCAAAGCTCCGGATCGAGATAGGCCGATATCCGGTCGCTCCAGCCGATGCGGTGCAGCCCCGCGCCTGCCAGCAAAATAGCATCAAAGCCTTCCGTCTCCAGCTTGCGCAGACGCGAATCGATGTTGCCCCGCACCGGTTCAATTTTCAGATCCGGGCGGTAATGCTGGAGTTGGCTGGCCCGGCGCAAGCTGCTCGTTCCGACCTTCGCTCCCTTCGGCAAGTCGTCGATGCCGTACCCGTCGCGCATGATCAGGCAGTCGCGCGGATCTTCCCGCTCCGGCACTGCGCCGACCGTTAAGCCCGGAGGCAGCTCGAACGGCATGTCCTTCATGCTGTGAACGGCCAAGTCGATATCCCCGTCGAGCAGCGCTTGTTCAATTTCTTTGACGAACAGCCCTTTGCCTCCCACTTTGGAAAGCGTCACGTCGAGAATCCGGTCGCCTTTGGTCACGATTTTCTTCAATTCGAATTCCGCTTCGATGCCGTTATCTTCGCACAGCTTGCGCAAATGCTCAACCACCTGTCCGGTTTGAGTCAAAGCAAGCGCGCTCTGCCGTGTTCCCACTACAATTTTGCGCATATGGTTAACTCCCTAGCTTAGTGAATTCATTCGATTCTGTAACGTCACGTTCCCTCGTCCAGCCGCAGCAGCGACTCGCCGATTCGCCGGATGCCCGAGAGCGTCGGGTGCTGCCTGACCTCGTGCAGCAGCATCTGCCGCAGCCCGGCAGGCACCTCCGTTTCTCCGCGCAGGCGCGGAAGCAGCTCCCACTGCAGCATGGCGCGAAACATCGCCTGCCGCTCGCCGGAGTCCGCCACCAGCTCCTGCAGCGTGTGGCGCAGCTCGTGCAGCAGCTCTACGTACGGAGCATAGCCGTCCTGATCCAGCCGGCGCTCGATGTCCGTGCGCACGAGCCGGGACAAGCCGGGGCTGGCGCCTGCCGTCGAGACCGCGACCGTCAGCCGCCCGCGCCGCGCCGTCGCCGGCAAGATGAAATCGCCGTGATCCGTATCGCCCGCTCCGTTAACCCAAATGCCGAGCGAGCGGCCCTCCTCGCACACAAGGGCGTTGACCGCGGCGTCATTCGTAGCCGCGAACAGCAGCTGCGCGGACCGCACTTCCGCCATGCCGGGCGCGTACGGCCGGCGAATCGCATGAACGTCGCCTGCGGCCGCCAGTCGGTCCAGCTCCGGCGTGAAGGCCGGGCTAATCATCGTCACGGCCGCGCCCGCCTGCAGCAGACCTCTGGCTTTCCGCTCCGCCACCCGACCGCCGCCGACGACACAGCACGGCTTTCCTTCCAGATCAAGCATAATCGGGTAATACGTTTTCACCGCCGCATCCCTCCGTTACGACCATTGATGAAACGTCGAATAATAGTTGGTCAGCACGAAGTTCAACAGCGTAATGGCGAAGGCCGCCAAGTTCCATACCGCCAAACGGTTGCCCGGGGCTTTCAACAACAGCCGCTGAAACATATAAAATACATAGGCGAGCAGAACGAACCAGGAATTCAGCACCTTCGGATCGAAGAACAACCGGTAATCGCCCTGCAGCGCGATCCACACAATGCCCAGCGAGAGGGACAAGAGCAGCAGCGGGGCCCCGATCACTACCGAAACAAGCGCGTAATGATCCATCTTCTCCAGACTGGGAAGCCGCTGCATGCGCTGGGTCCACTTCTTCTCTTTGAGCTTGCGGTGCAGAAACAAGTACATGCCCGAGAACACGGCCGATACGACAAACGCGGCGTACCCGGTAACGGCGAGCGTAATATGTATGAATAGCAGCTCGTCCGTTACATTCCAACGGGACAACGTTGGCGCCAGGCCCGGCTTGCTGAAGATGTTCAGAGCCAGCATGGCGAATCCGAACACATTGACGAAAAACACGAACAGTTCGATTCGAAAAAACCGGCTCATCGCCAGCGACACGGTAACAAGGAGCCACCCGAATATGAACAGCGTCTCAAACATCGAGAACGCCGACAAGCTGAGATGTGAGGTCAGGCTGTACACCAAATAAATCGTCTGCAAAACCCATACAAAAAGAAGCAACCCTGTCCCCATCCGTTTCGCACTTCGGTTCGGATTGCTGAAATCCGCGAAGTAAAACAAGAGGCTCAGGGCATAAATATACAGTATCGCATCGTAAAACCAGGTTTGCGTGACCATGGTCTTCCTTTCCGGTTAAGCCTTGGCCAGAGCATCGCCGCCAGGCACCGCATGCCGCACCTTCGCAAGCAGTTCCTCTTTCGCCCGCTCCTGTGCCGCCTCGGCTTCCCGCTGCCGCAGTTCCTGCTCCGCCCGCTTTTGCCCTTCCAATTGCTCTTCCAAAGCAAAAATTTTCGTGAACATGTCCAGCGCGTCATCCCCGTGACGCTCGGCAGCCATTTCTTTGATGCGGACAATGGGATCGCGCAGCATTTGATTGACAATGCTCTTCGTTAGTTTACGTATAACCTTCAGCTCGTGTTCGTCGAGCTCCGGCAGCTTCTTCATTAAGCTGTCCATCGTTTCCTCATGGATCGCGGACGCTTTCGTTTGCAGCGCTTGGATAACGGGACTGATGCCCAGCGTTTTGGACCATTGCTCGAATGCGGCTATCTCGGCCTTGATCATCTCTTCGATTTTCACCGCCGCTTTATGGCGTTCTTCCATGTGCGAATTGACAAGCGACTGCAAGTTGTCGATATCGTACAGGAACACATTCGGCATATCCCCGAGACGCGGATCCAAATCGCGCGGCACGGCAATATCGATCATGAACAGCGGTCGCGATCTGCGCCGCTGCAAAATACAGGACACCTGCTCCGACTTCAATACGTAACCTGCGGAACCGGTGGAACTGATTACGATGTCGGCATCCTCCAGATGCGTAAGCAGCTTGTCCATCGTACTGGCTACGCCCCGGAACCGTTCCGCAAGCTCTTGAGCACGGGTTAACGTACGGTTGACGACCGTCACCTTATTGGCGCCGTTGCTGACGAGATGCTTGACGGTGAGCTCGCTCATTTTGCCTGCGCCGACGATCAGCACGTTCTTGTTCTCATAGCTGCCGAAAATTCGTTTGCCAAGCTCAACCGCGGCGTAGCTGACCGATACCGGATTCTCGCCGATGCCCGTTTCCGTATGCGCCCGCTTGGCCATCGTGATCGCCTGCTTAAACAGCGTGTTGAACAGAACGCCCGTCGTCTTCTCTTGCTGAGCGAGCAGGAAGGCATCCCGCACTTGCCCCAAGATTTGCGTCTCGCCAATAACCATGGAATCGAGACCGCTCGTCACCCGGAACAAATGCTGGATGGCCATCTCGTTCTCATAAATATATAAATGCTTGTTGAACTGCTCTTTGGGCACGTTGAACCATTTCTCGAGAAAGGCACGCAAATGGTGCCCGCATAAGTGCTGCGTATCCACCGCCACGTACAATTCCGTCCGGTTACAGGTGCCCACAACGACGCATTCCATCACGCTCTTGGTCGCTTTCAGCTCCTGCAGCGCTAACGGTAAATCTCCGTCGACGAATGCAAACTTTTCACGAATCGACACCGGTGCCGTACGATAATTCAAGCCCGCTACGACGATATGCATCTGGTTCACCTGCCTCCCCCTCTATAAATTTCAATTTATTATACCATACGATACTTGATACTTCGATCTTATTTATGAAGATTTTATTACAGCCACAGCCTGAAGGACAGTTCTGCCAATTTAGTTTCAACGGAAAATCGTTCCGTTATACTTCTGACGGTTAATTCTTATGTACCCGACCACCGCATATTACATCTCTAGGGCAGCAGCTTCCGGTCGAGCAGCTCCGCCAGCGCCTTGTCGGCTTCCGTGAGCTTGGTGTTCTGCGAACTGACGACCGCGTCGCCCGGCGACATCAGGCTGCCGTAAGCCGCGAACAACGCCGCGAAGCCGCGCGCCGCTTCGGCAAGTGTCTGCTGCTCATCGGCTTTCAAAGGGCGCGTTCCGGCAATTTGAAGCCGCACCAAATATTGAAGCAGCTTCGAGGGCGCCTCCAGCTTCGCCAGCTTGCCTTCCCCGTAGGCTAACACCAGATGCTCGTGCGCGTAAGCCGCGGAATACGCCGCCTGCCGCAATGAATTGAGCCCGTCGGTATCTTTCGCTTTCGCGCTTTCCGTCAAATGACTGCCGAGCAGCTCCATCTGAAACCGCGCGACTTGATACAGCATTTTATCCGCACGCTCCACTGGCGTCCCGCGGCCGGCCAGCTCGACGATTTGCAGCCCCGACCATAATACAAGGACGCCCACGACGGCGTACATAAACCATTTTTTTCGCTGCCGCTTCATTTACCGGTTCCACCTTTCCCGCACCGGACAACAGGCGCCGATGCCCATACAAGCCTTCTCTGAGATTGTATGGGCCAAGCGAAAAAGAAATAACCTCGGAATTTAACCTCCGAGGTTACCATATATGCATTGCCTTATTATTTAACCAATTGCGCTTGCTTCAGAACCGGTGTTTCAACTTGCAGCTCGCCCATCCCGCGAACCAGCTTCTTCGCATGAACCGTCTCAGGCTTCAAAACGGACAGCATATGCTCGATTGCGAGCTGTGGATCAACCGTTTCACCGCAGGTGTAACAGTCAAGGGCCGCGAATCCTTTCTCAGGATACGTATGAATGGAGAGATGGCTTTCCGAGAGCAATACGAGAACTGTTGCTCCTTGGGGTTCAAATTGTTTGGATTGTACCGACAATACAGTTGCTCCACATACCTCAGCAGCTTCTACCATTTGCGCCTGCAACCATTCTGCATTGTTGAGAAGATCAAAATCGACTCCCCAAGTGTCTACAGCTACGTGTCTTCCGAAAGTTGAGTATTCCATCTTTCGGTTCCCCCTTCCTAGGAATAAAATGTTTTGAAAATTTCATCCGCTAGGACCTACGTCATTCACTTCTCGAGGGAATAATCTCTCGCAACATTCAATGTCCTGAGTGAATCCTGGTTCCTATTTTGTTTTCAACGAGAATAAAAATAACATCTATTGAACAGAAATGCAATACTTTTTTTATGAAGATTATTTCCATGTCCCCGCTTCCTCTGCGCATGACACCCTGTATTCGATGCCCTGAGCGGTGTGATCGCCGCGGAATCCGCCAACTAGCCCGCTTATGCACGGTTGAGCTGAATAAAAAAAAGAACCCTGATCCCCTGCTGTGTGCGCCAGGGAATCGGGCTCTCGGCCAATCCTGTATATTAAGCTTCAAGTACGAACAGTCGGTGTGTGAGTTTGTGCAAACGGCCGTCGATATGTTCGCGGATGCCGTTCTCTGCGATCTCGTTTCTCAAATCGAGCAAGCTGTTGATTTGAGCCCGGATAGCGTCGATCTCGGCTTCCACTTCGTTTTTGTTATACAACCGCTCCAACTGGCCGGCCGTATCGCGGTATTCGTAAACGATTTTTTCGGACGTTTCGGTATTTTCCGTAATCTTTACCACGGCGCCTTGCTTGTACGTATAAACCATCGTGTAGCCCGTGTAAATCCGGTGAACGATAGCATCGCCTTTGAAGACAGACACTGCTTTTCGCATCAAATTGACGATGTTTTTGTTATGAATGCGGCAGGTTCCTTGGCACACGTACAAGTTCATTTTTCGTTCGAACGACAGGACGATTTCTTCGCCCGCGTCATCCTGCAATACCACCTCTTGATTTCCGTTTTCGAGTACTTTGACTTGCATAGAAGCTCCATGATCTTTGAACATCCGAATAAAGCTGTCCATTTCGGCTTCCGTTAACTGTAGGCAGGTTTTGACATATTCAGTCGCTAACCTATTTGCCATAAAAATCCCTCGATTCATTTTTTTCGAACCATTTCGAACCATGCTGCTTGTGATTATTTTCGTTGCTCTATATACATTATACTACATATTTATTTAATATTCCTGCTAGACGAATTGTGTTTTTCGCCAGAATTCAGAAAATAATCCATTCTCCCGTGAGGAAGACGACGGAATGTTCAAAAAACTCGAGTTCCCTATCGATGTTCCGCAGTTCGCTCCCTGATGTAAGGAACGGGCACGGCCAAAACTCTTGGCCCGGGATAGGCCAAAAAGCCCCCGGCCATGTAGCGGCAAGAGGCTTTGTTTATAACGGGTACGAGGATACGCTTCGTTCTACTCGCCGTCGATAGACGGTTCTTTGACTTCGTCCTTGTCAGCGGCGTTCCCGGCCTTATCCGCCTGCTCGCCGGACGCAGCATAACCGATTCGCTGCTCGATCACGCTCCACAGCTCTTCTTTGCCCATGCCGGTTTCCGAAGAAAACAGCACGAGCGGGTCGGACTTGTCCGCCTGCAGCGTTTCCTTGATGATCTTGATATGCTTTTGCCACTTGCCCTTCGGTATTTTGTCTGCCTTCGTCGCGACGATGCAGATCGGTACCCCGTGATGCTTCAGCCAAGCGTACATCGCCTGATCGTCTTTGGAAGGCGGATGGCGCAAGTCAATCATATGCAGCAGCAGCTTCATCGGCTCGCGGTGCATTAAATATTGTTCGATGAACTTGCCCCATTTCTCACGTTCGGTTTTGGACACTTGAGCGTACCCGTAACCCGGCAAATCAACGAAATACAAATCGGAATTAATGCGATAATAGTTCAATTGCTGGGTTTTTCCAGGCTTCGAGCTTGTTCTTGCCAAATTTTTGCGGTTGATCATCCGGTTAATCAGAGAGGACTTCCCTACATTAGAACGCCCTGCCAGAGCAATCTCCGGCAAGGCATCGACAGGGTACTGACTCGGACCAACCGCGCTGATAATAAACTCAGCTTGATTGACCTTCATGTTCGTTCACTCATTTCACAAAGTTATACGCGCGCGGGCTTCACAAGCGCATGCTCGAGCACCTCATCCATATGCGACACCGGAATGAACGTCAGCTCGCGGCGGACGCTTTCCGGTATTTCTTCAATATCCTTCGCGTTATCCTTCGGCAGGATGACCGTGCGAATGCCTGCGCGGTGCGCAGCCAAACATTTTTCCTTCAGACCGCCGATCGGCAGCACACGGCCTCGCAGCGTAATTTCTCCGGTCATCGCCACATTCTTGGAAACCGGTATGTTGGTAAGCGCCGATATTAACGCCGTTCCCATCGTAATCCCCGCGGAAGGACCATCCTTCGGAATCGCGCCTTCCGGAATGTGAATATGGATGTCGAACTTCTCGTGGAAGTCCGGTTGAATGCGAAACTGATCGGCGCGGGAGCGGGTGTAGCTGAACGCGGCTTGCGCGGACTCTTTCATGACGTCCCCGAGTTTCCCCGTCAGCGTCAGCTTGCCGTTGCCCGGCATAACCGTCACTTCGATCACGAGCGTATCGCCGCCCACCTCTGTCCAGGCCAGACCGGTAACGGCGCCGATTTGGTCACGTTCCTCCGCCATGCCGAAGCGGAATTTCGGAGGTCCGAGAAAGTCCTGCAAATTATCCGGCGTCACGTGTACGGAGGCGGTGCCGCCGACCACCTGTTTCGCCGACTTCCTGCAGACGGAAGAAATCTGCTGCTCCAAATTGCGCACGCCCGCTTCACGCGTGTACTCACGCACGATACGCATCAGCGCAGATTCTTCGACGTGCAGTTGGCCGTCCTGCAACCCGTGATCGCGCTGCTGCTTCGGCAGCAAGTAATTTTTCGCGATATGCAGCTTCTCGATTTCCGTGTACCCCGGAATATAAAGCACTTCCATCCGGTCGAGCAGCGGCCGGGGGATATTATGCACAGCGTTGGCTGTCGTCACGAACATGACGTTCGACAAATCAAACGGCACTTCGACGAAGTGGTCGCTGAACGTGCTGTTCTGTTCCGGATCGAGTACTTCGAGCAAAGCCGAAGCCGGATCGCCGCGGAAGTCCATCGCCATCTTATCGATCTCGTCCAATAGAAAGACGGGATTGTTTGTACCCGCCGTCTTCATCCCTTGGATAATCCGGCCCGGCATAGCTCCTACATAGGTGCGGCGGTGACCGCGGATCTCCGCTTCATCGCGCACGCCTCCAAGCGAGATGCGTACAAATTTACGGTTGAGCGAACGGGCGATCGAGCGGGCAATCGACGTTTTGCCGACGCCGGGAGGCCCGACGAGGCACAAAATCGGCCCTTTCAGCTTCTGGACCAGCTTCTGCACGGCCAAATACTCCAGCACCCGTTCCTTTGGCTTCTCCAAGCCGTAGTGGTCCTCGTTGAGGATCTCTTCCGCTTTGCGGATGTCGAGGTCCAGATCGTCATTCCCCGCCGGCGACCAAGGCAGGCCCAGCAGCCAATCGATGTAATTGCGGATGACCGAGCCTTCCGCGGATGTCGCCGGCATTTTCTCCAGCCGGTCAATCTCCTTCTCGATCTTCTCGCGCACCTTCTCAGGCACTTCGCTTTGCGCCAGCTGATTGCGCAGATCGTCAGCTTCTCCGGCCCGGCCTTCCTTGTCGCCAAGCTCCTTCTGGATCGCTTTCATCTGCTCGCGAAGGTAGTACTCCTTCTGCGTCTTCTCCATCTGCTTCTTGACGCGCTGGCTGATCTTCCGCTCCAGCTCAAGCACTTCCCGCTCGTTGTTGAGGATGCCCAGCAGCTTCTCCAAACGCTGCTTGACGTCGACCGTTTCCAATATTTCTTGTTTATCTTTAATTTTTAACGATAAATGACTGCAGATGACATCGGCCAGACGGCCGGGCTCATCAATGTCCGACACCGCGGCAAGCGTCTCGGGCGTTACTTTCTTGGACAGGTTGATATAGTGTTCGAACTGGTTCAATACCGTACGCATCAGCGCATCGATCTCCGGGTCGGACGTTTCCTGCTCCGCCAACTCCCGGATGTTCACTTCATAGTATTCGTCGTTCGTCAAAAACTCAACGATTTCTGCACGGATGACGCCTTCAACCAGCACGCGGATCGTACCATTCGGCAGTTTCAGCATTTGCCGTACTTTCGCAATGGTCCCGATGCGGTAAATATCTTCGGTCTTCGGTTCCTCGATGTTGACTTCGGACTGCGAGCACAGCAGTATCATGCTGTCGTCGACCATCGCCTTCTCGAGCGCACGAACCGACTTCTCTCTGCCGACGTCCAAGTGCAGCACCATACTCGGGTACACCAACAGACCCCGCAGCGGCAGCAGCGGCAAGCGGCGCATCTTATGTTTGCTCGGTCCCATCCGCGAGCACCTCCAGACTATACTAACTTGCGTGTGAATTACATTTTAACAAAATTAAAATCAAAACACCAATGAGGGGCGGTTCGATCACCCCTCATGGAAAGACGCTCTCTATTCGAGCGCATCAGCGTGCAAAATCGTAACGGAAGCCGGCGACATCGCATCCTGCTGCGGCAGCGCTTCAGGTTCGGACGTTACGGCGAACCGAAGCCCGAGCGAATGAAACAACGCTTCCTCCACACTATCGACAGGAACGACCTCAAGCCCGTTCAACCCCGCGAATATTTCCTGCCAATTTTCTTTCGGAATGATCACTTTCGTAGCCCCCGCTTGAAAAGCAGCCTCCACTTTAGCGACGACGCCGCCCACCGGCTTCACTTTACCGTGGATGCTCATTTCGCCTGTCATGGCAATATGGTTATCCACCGGAATTTGCTTAATCGCGGAAGCGATGGCAACGGCCATCGAGATTCCGGCCGACGGACCGTCAATAGGCACCCCGCCGGGAAAGTTGATGTGCAAATCATAATCGTTCGGCTTCAATCCCAGACGCCGCAGGACGGTCAGCACGTTCTCCACCGAGCCGCGGGCCATGCTTTTGCGCCGCAGTGTCCTGCTGCCGCCGCCCATCTCCTCTTCGTCGACAACCCCGGTAATGGTGAAGCGTCCGGCTCCAGGCGCGGCTGCAGGCATCGAGGTGACTTCGATGTCCAGCAGCATGCCAAGATTCGGACCGTATACGGCGAGTCCGTTCACTAAACCGATTTCCGGACGGCTGTGAATTTTTTTCTCGGGACGCGGCGCAATTTGCGAGCTGTTGACAACCCATTCCACATCGGCGGCCGATAACTCCCTCCGTTGGTCCGTTAGCGCCATCCCCGCAGCCAACTGGATGATATTAACCGCTTCGCGGCCGTTGGTCGCATACTTCTTCACGACTTCAACGGCGGCCTCATTGTCGGGGAAGCCGATTTTCTTTAGTGCCTTGGCCGCAATCAAACCAATTTCCTCCGGCAGCAGCGGGCGGAAATAAATTTCCAGGCAGCGCGACCGAATCGCCGGCGGCAGCTCCTGCGGATTGCGCGTCGTCGCCCCGACAAGGCGGAAGTCGGCGGGCAGACCGTTTTGAAATACATCGTGAATATAACTCGGCACATTCGTGTCCTCAGAGTTGTAGTAAGCACTCTCCAAAAACACCTTGCGATCCTCCAGCACCTTTAATAATTTATTCAGCTGATGCGGATGCAATTCACCAATCTCGTCAATAAACAATATGCCGCCGTGCGCCTTCGTCACCGCCCCCGGTTTCGGCTGCGGAATCCCCGCTACGCCCATCGCGCCGGCGCCTTGATAAATCGGATCGTGCACCGAGCCGATCAATGGATCCGCGATGCCTCTTTCGTCAAAGCGGGCCGTCGTCGCATCGATCTCGGTAAATTTGGCGTCCGGCCGAAACGGCGACTCCGGATTTTTCTTCGCTTCCTCCAGCACGACTCGTGCAGCGGCCGTCTTGCCGACACCCGGCGGCCCATAAATGATCACATGTTGGGGATTGGCTCCGCACAGCGCCGCTTTAAGCGCCCTCAGCCCTTCCTTCTGGCCGACAATGTCCTCCATCGCTTGCGGCCTTGTTTTTTCAGCCAGCGGTTTATTTAAGGAGATGTTCCGCAGCCTGCGAAGCTTCTCCAATTCTTTTTTCGACTCTTTATCCACCGCTGAACGGTTGGTTTGTTGGTTGCGCAGCAAATTCCAAAAATACAAGCCGATGACAATGGCAAAAAACAATTGAATCACCATCAAAACTACACTGATACTCATCCCACGGATCGACCTCCCGTTACTTAATATATTTGGTAGTATTGCCCTCCGTTGGTAGCATTAATCCCCCTATGCGCAATCTTTTTCGGGGAAGCTATGGACGATGCGATTTGCAAGCATCGTACACTCGGAAGAGGATGATGACTGATGATGAAACAACCCGTTAGGGCCTTGCTTTACGCCGTAATTTTAGCGATAGCCTCGGTTTGGCCTGCCTCGCCGACCGCAGCCGGTTCCGTTCTTCCGGATTCGTTCTTACTGCCTGAAATCAAAACGGATCACCCGGCTATCTCGGGAGTTGACATTGTCATAGACGTCGGTCACGGCGGTATCGACGGCGGGACGTCCCACGGCTCCATTCTGGAAAAAAACATCAATTTGGCCATCGCCCAAAAAACGTATGAGGCACTGCGCCGCAACGGTTATTTGGTATTGATGAACCGGATGAACGACTATGCGCTCAGCGGCGAGAATCTTTGGCTGCGCAGCCGCTCCCGGCATATTAAAGACTTGGCCCAGCGCAGCCATCTGGCTAATGAAGTAAACCCGAAGCTGCTGATCAGCCTTCACGTCAACTCGGCCCGCAACGCCAATACGCGCGGAGCGCTGCTGCTTCATCAAAAAAACGAGCAAAGCAAATCGCTCGCTGCCGCCTTGCAAAGCCGCTTAAACGAATTGTACGGAATCTCGAACGATGCGGTATACGGACGGACGTATTACCTTCTCAAGCATACGAACGCGCCCGCCGTTATCGTCGAGATGGGCTTTCTGACCAACGCGTCAGATCGCGCGTTCCTGACCAGTGCTGCCGGCCAACAAGCGATTGCCGACAAAATTGCCGAAGGCGTCGTGGCTTACTTGAAATCCGCTGAGCAGCCGAATTGAACGCGCAAAACACGCAAAAAGCGTTCCAAGGATTATCCATGGAACGCTTTGTTCACTTTACGCCAGCATGATGTTTTCTTCCGGGAATTTCCCCGGTTCGTTCGTAATGCTCTACGATGAGGTCGATTTCTTTCTTCAGCTCGGACAACAGCTCCGCTTCCGGCACTTTACGAATCATCTCGCCGTAGCGGAATAACATGCCCTCGCCCCGCGCGCCGGCGATGCCGATGTCGGCTTCGCGCGCTTCGCCGGGACCGTTAACCGCGCAGCCGAGCACCGACACTTTGATCGGCACCTTCAGCTTCGAGATGTAATCCTCCACCTCATTGGCGATCGAGAACAAGTCGATGTCCAGTCGGCCGCATGTCGGGCACGATATGAGGGTAGCGGCGTTGGTTATAAGGCCGAACGACTTTAACAGCTCGCGACAAACCTTCACTTCTTCAACCGGGTCGGCGCTGAGCGAAATGCGGATCGTCGATCCGATGCCCATGCTGAGCAGCGCTCCGAGTCCGGCCGCGCTTTTCACCGTACCCGAGAACAGCGTCCCCGCCTCCGTGATCCCGAGATGCAGCGGATATTTAAAGGTCGACGCCGCTTGCGTATAGGCGGCAATCGCCATAGGCACGTCCGATGCTTTCAGCGAAACGATAATATCCCGGAAATCGAGCTCCTCGAGAATTCGAATGTGGTATAAGGCGCTCTCCACCATCGCTTCAGGTGTCGGGTAACCGTACTTCTCCAGCAAATGGTTCTCGAGCGAACCAGCATTCACGCCAATACGGATAGGAATGCCGCGCTCCTTGCAGGCTTTCACGACCGCTTCGACCTTCTCCCGGCGGCCGATATTGCCCGGATTGATGCGCACTTTGTCGATGCCGTTCTCAATCGCCATCAAAGCCAGACGGTAATCGAAGTGAATATCGGCGACGAGCGGAATCGAAATTTGCTTCTTGATGTCTTTAATCGCTTCTGCCGCTTCCTTATTGTTTACCGTCACGCGCACAATTTGGCAGCCCGCATCTTCCAGACGGTGAATTTCCGCGACGGTCGCTTTTACATCGGCCGTCTTAGTCGTGCACATGCTCTGAATGATAACGTCATTGCTTCCCCCGATGGTCAAATTGCCGACTTTAACCGGTATCGTTTCCCTTCTGTGGAACATGCGTTTTCTTCTCTCCCATGATACCAAACATCCTCCGCTCCGCTGACGGATTTCGCCTGACAAGAAGACGATCCATCAACGGATTGGAGGTGTCCGGTTTTTTTAGTATACGTGCGCTTACGCGCTTTCTTCTTTTTTCTTGACCGGCGGCGCATCGGCAGCCGTTATCGGCGGCGCGATTTTCGCTTGAACGGCATCCTTCGTGACGAGGCATTTGGACGATTCGGTGCGCGAAGGCGCTTCATACATCACTTCCAGCATAATGCCTTCGATGATGGCCCGCAAACCGCGGGCTCCGGTATTCCGCTTGATCGCTTCCTTGGCAATTTCTTCAAGCGCCTCGGAATCGAATTCAAGCGTCACGTTGTCCATCTCCAGCAGTTTCTGGTATTGCTTCACCAGTGCGTTCTTAGGCTCTGTCAAGATACGCACAAGCGCAGCTTCATCAAGCGGCTCCAGGGTGGAGATGACTGGCAGACGACCGACGAACTCGGGAATCAAGCCGAATTTGAGCAAGTCTTCCGGCAGCACGAGCGACAAATATTCACCCGGTTTCAGGTCGGCTTTGTGGCCGTCCGTACCGAAGCCGATCACTTTCTTGCCGATACGGCGTTTGATGATCTGCTCCAGGCCGTCGAACGCCCCGCCGCAGATGAACAAGATGTTCGTCGTATCGATCTGGATAAACTCTTGATGCGGATGCTTACGGCCTCCTTGCGGAGGAACGGAGGCAACTGTGCCTTCCAAAATTTTCAGCAACGCCTGTTGGACGCCCTCGCCGGATACATCGCGCGTAATCGACGGATTCTCGGACTTGCGGGCCACTTTATCGATCTCATCGATATAGATAATGCCGCGTTCCGCTTTTTCCACGTCGTAATCCGCCGCTTGAATCAGCTTCAGCAAAATATTCTCGACGTCTTCGCCTACATAGCCGGCTTCCGTCAAAGACGTCGCATCGGCGATCGCAAACGGTACGTTCAAAATTTTGGCCAGCGTTTGGGCAAGCAGCGTCTTACCGCTGCCCGTAGGGCCGACAAGGACGATGTTGGACTTTTGCAATTCCACGTCCTCGCCTTTGCTTGCTTGAGAGTTAATCCGTTTATAGTGGTTGTATACCGCGACGGACATGGACTTCTTCGCTTGCTCCTGGCCGATGACGTAAGAATCCAGAATGGCGCGGATTTCTTTCGGTTTCGGCACGTCCTTCAAGTCGAGCTCTTCCTCGTGACCCAACTCTTCCTCCACGATTTCGGTACAAAGCTCGATGCATTCGTCGCATATATAAACGCCGGGTCCGGCGACCAGCTTACGCACTTGTTCCTGCGACTTGCCGCAGAAGGAGCATTTCAGCTGACCTTTCTCATCGTTAAATTTAAACATGGGATCACTCCTTTTCTAAGTCAAATCACTCCGAGTGATAACCGCATCAATAAGCCCGTAAGCTTTCGCTTCTTCCGCGCTCATGAAATTGTCGCGGTCCGTGTCGCGTTCGATTTTCTCGTAAGGTTGACCTGTACGGTTCACGTAGATTTGGTTGAGCTTTTGCTTCGTCTTAATGATCCAGTCAGCGTGGATTTTAATGTCCGACGCCTGTCCCCGAACCCCGCCGAGCGGCTGATGAATCATCACTTCGCTGTTCGGCAGCGCAAATCTCTTACCCGGCGCGCCTGCCGTGAGCAGCAAAGAGCCCATGCTGGCAGCCATGCCTACGCAAATCGTCGACACGTCCGGCTTGATAAACTGCATTGTATCATAAATACCCATTCCGGCGGTAACTGAACCGCCCGGCGAGTTAATGTACAAGCTGATATCCTTCTCGGAATCTGTAGCAGCCAAAAACAACAGCTGCGCAATAACCAGGTTGGCGACGTCATCGTCAATCGCGCTTCCCAGAAAAATAATGCGATCCTTCAGCAAACGGGAGTATATATCGTAAGATCGTTCTCCGCGTCCTTCCTGTTCCACTACCATAGGTACTAGAGTCAAATGTCCCAACCCCTTTACGCCAAAGTGCCTAACCTTTTACGCCTCAACCAACATTGTAACACGTTTGAAACCCAAAGTCATATTCCGCTGCCCCATGCTTGTTTTCCCGCGACGTTCCCGGGCTTCCTTGCCCGCCCTGCGGCTATTGTCACCAAGGTCTGCCCTATGTATGTATAGCGTTTGAAGGTAAAACAAAGGCACGCATGAAGGTACACGTGCCTTTGTTAACTATGTGCGCCGTTCGTGACGCTTAAGCCGTTTTGCTGTTGTCTACAAGGAATTTAACCGTTTTGCGGGCTACGATATCTTGCACCAGTGTACCAAGCGTACCGTTGGAAGCGAAAATGCTGCGAATCTCGTCCGCGGAACGGCCGTACATTTTGGACAAGTTTTCAAGCTCGGCTTCGATTTCTTCTTCCGAAGCCTCAATGTTCTCCGCTTTCGCTACCGCTTCAAGCACCAGGTTGTTGCGTACGCGTTTTTCCGCATCGCCTTTCATTTGGGCTTTCAAGTCGTCGGCGCTTTGGCCGGTGAACTGGTAGTACATTTGGATGTTCATGCCTTGCGTGCGCAAACGGTTTTCGAATTCTTTCACCATTTGCTCCGCTTCATCATCCAGCATAACTTGCGGGATTTCCACTTGGGCAGCGGCTGCCACTTTCTCGACAACTTCCGCTTCTTTTTTGCTGTTGAGCTCGTTTTGCTTGCGTTCCTTCAGCTTCTCGGCAAGATCCGCTTTGTACTCGTCAAGCGTTTCGAATTCGCTTACGTCTTTAGCGAATTCATCGTCGAGCGCCGGCAAGTTTTTACGTTTGATGTCGTGCAGCTTGATTTTGAATACAGCTTCTTTGCCTTGCAATTCCTCGGCCTGATAGTTCTCAGGGAACGTGACGGTGATCTCTTTCTCGCCGTCTTTGGCCAGTCCTACAACCTGCTCTTCGAAGCCAGGGATAAAGCTGCCGGATCCAAGTTCGAGCGAATAACGCTCGGCTTTACCGCCTTCGAACGGTTCGCCGTCGACGAAGCCTTCGAAATCGATCACGACCACGTCGCCATTCTCGGCTACGCCTTCTTCAACAGGCACAAGCTCGGCATGACGTTTTTGCAGTCTTTCCAGCTCTTCGTTGATTTCTTCTTCCGATACGGATGCATCGCCGGCTTCAACCTCAATGCCTTTGTACTCGCCAAGCTCCACTTCCGGCTTAACGACGACTTTCGCTTTGAATTTCAAAACCTGGCCTTTACCAAATTGCTCGACGTCCACTTCAGGACGGTCGACCGGAACAATGCCGGTTTCTTGTACAGCCGCCACATAAGCGTCCGGTACAATAATGTCAAGCGCGTCTTGATACAAGCTTTCCACACCGAATTTCGATTCGAAAATCGCGCGCGGCACTTTGCCTTTGCGGAAGCCCGGGACGTTCACTTTTGCTACAACTTTCTTAAATGCCTTGTCCAGAGCGGCGGCCACCTGTTCCGCATCCACTTCGATATCCAGAACGCCGACGTTCTTCTCTATTTTTTCCCAACTTGCTTTCATTTTATGCCTTCCCCTCCAAAAATGTTCCATCGCGTATTTTTTCACGTGCGGCTGCCAGCCTCCGATCATTCGGACAAGCCCGCCCATATAACCATTCTATTATAACCATAATGAATTTCGTTTTCAAGGTATGGATCAAACGGAATCGAGAGAGTTACAACCTCCGCGTAAATACGGCCGATGCGAAATGCTGCATAATCCGATACGACTGCTCCCACTGAAAAGAAAGCTCGGAGGTGATTCCGTAAAGTTCCATCAATTCGGCCTTATCTCCGCCCTCGAAAACATGCTCAAGCAGCGTCAGATGCAGGGCGGCCGCCCACACATCCACACATGCGGCGTCCTGCCTGAGCATTTGCCGGTAAGCGGACGTACCATAAATGTAAGCAAGAAATTCGTTCCACATCTCGCTGGCGAAATACGCCAGCGCCGGGTGGTTCATTTCGCTGATTTCCTGCACGCGGGCGATAATGTCCTGGATTTGCGAAGGAAATCTTTCGAAATTTTCAGGCGTGTCTTCGATGTCGCAAATGACGTCTTCGCCGTTTTTCCGGATCGAAACAGAGCCCGCAGCTCCCCGCTTCTTCAACGTCTGCAGCGTTTTGAACTGGATCAGGGGGTGAAGCTCCTCCTCCTCCAGCCATCCGGTCAACGTTTCGTCGATCCCGGGGTGCTCGAGAAACGCAAGCTGGTCGAGCGCCAGCATCAGCTTATCGGGCGCATGCTGACTGCGAATGCTCTCCAGCAGCCGCTGCGCGTAGGCTTCGCTCTGCTCGCCCTTCGCCAGCATTTGCTGCCGCAGCAAATCGGACTCGCTCTCATCCTCCTCATCCGGTTGGTCCTGATTCTTCAAGGCCATATCCGGAAACATCATCTGCAGCCATCCGAGCAAAGATTGCCATTCCTCCCGCGCGGTGACATCATCCGAACGGCAGCCCAGCAAAAAGCGAAGCATCTTCATCGCTTCGGCGTATCGTTCCGCTTCAAGCAGCCGAGTCAGCTCGTATTGGTAGTACTCGACGGTTTTCGGAAAAAGAATCACGTTTTCATGGGGCAGCGAATTCATCAAGTCACCGCCTTTCCTCGGTACTTTCGTCTTTGAAAGCCAGTGTACCGGAATTTGTTGGCGAAAGCAAAACTTCTATCCGCCATGCAAAAAAGCAGCCGGAGTGCGATCCCCGGCTGCCGTATGTAACAGGCCTATTCCATTTTCATGGCGGCTTGAATCAGCTGCGCTTTAATGTTCGGATTTTGATCGATGAATGCGTACATACGATCGACGGAATCTTTGTTTTTCAAATAGTCGCGCTCATTCTGAATCATTTCGTGCGACCATTCAAGCAGTGCCTTCTCCGCAGCCCCGAGCCGGTTTAAAGCGGTGTGCAGCCCCGTATCCTCGACCAAACGCTCCATCACTTCCTGAGTGACCTTCCCAAGTTTCTTGGTCGTAGCCAGCTTTTTCTCAAATTCGCTGTTTGCTTGTTGGAAAAGCTCCTTGGCTTCTTTATATTCCTTTTGCTGCTCAGACATTGTCCTTTTCAATGTGACGACCACCTTTCATGTTGATCCATTCCACCCTGCCCTCGTCCTAAGGATAGATTGGGACAAAACCAGCCTTTTCTATTCACGGAGAAGTTGGCGGGACCTACCAAGTAATTACTGTTCTATTAGTGTAGCTTGTCCGAAGCCTTTTGTCCAATCTGTACCTGTCAATTTCGGATTGTCGAAACGAAGCGGACAGACATGAACCGCCCCCCGCCCGCATAACCTTTATCATCTTGCTGTCGCCTGCGAAGGCCTAGAAAAGCCGCTCACTTATGAGACCAGAGAGGATGAGACGTATGTGTGGCATAACGGGATGGATTGATTGGAACCGAGATTTAACCCAGCATCCTTCCATTCTTGTCAATATGACGGATACGCTGTCGCTGCGCGGACCGGACGCATCCGGGACGTGGATCACTCCGCGATGCGCACTCGGACACCGGCGCCTTAGCGTTATGGATCCGGCGAACGGCTCCCAACCGATGACGCGCAAATACGGCGACAATACATTCACCGTGGTGTATAACGGAGAGCTTTACAACGCCCCCGAATTGAAGAGGGAGCTGGAAGCGAAAGGCCACCGTTTTACTACGACGTGCGATACGGAGGTGCTGCTCGTTTCGTTTATTGAATGGGGCCGCGCTTGCGTAGACCGTTTTAACGGCATTTTTGCATTCGCAATATGGGAAGACGAGGAACAAACGTTGTTTCTCGCCAGGGACCGGCTCGGCGTCAAGCCGCTGTTCTACTCGCATTCCCCGGGTCGGCTGCTGTTCGGCTCGGAGCCGAAGGCGATTTTGGCGCATCCCGATTTCCCTGCGCAGATCAACGGGGAAGGGCTCGCTGAAATATTCGCCGTCGGACCGGCGCGCACGCCCGGCCACGGGATCTATAAAAATATGCATGAGCTCAAACCCGGCCATCTGATGGTGATGGATGCGAACGGCATTCAAATACGCGCCTATTGGAAGCTGGAAAGCAAGCCGCATGAGGACGACGTGGACACGACGGCGGCCACCGTGCACGATTTGCTGAAAGACACGGTAATCCGCCAGCTGGCGTCCGACGTGCCGATCTGCACCCTGCTGTCGGGAGGTCTCGATTCCAGCGCGTTAACCTCGTTCGCCGCGGCCTATTACAATGAGCAGGACCTCGGTACGCTTCATACGTACTCCATCGATTATGTCGACAACGATAAACACTTCAAGGCGAACGTCTTCCAGCCGAATGCGGACGCCCCGTGGATCAAACGGATGACCGAATACCTGGGCACGGTTCATCATTATAAGGAATTCGATACCCCGGAGCTCGTTGAGTCGCTGAAAACGGTCGTAGCGGCCCGCGATATGCCGGGGATGGCCGACGTCGACGGCTCGCTGTACTTGTTCTGCCGGGAAATCAAGAAGGACGCTACGGTCGCGATATCCGGCGAGGCCGCCGACGAAATCTTCGGCGGGTATCCCTGGTTTCACCGGGAGCAATCGCTTAACGCGGATACGTTCCCTTGGGCGCTGGCCACCCCGGACCGCGTGTCGCTGCTGGCGCCGGACTTCGTGGACTGGGTGAAGCCGGAGCAGTACGTGCATGAGCGCTACCGTCAAGCCTTATCCGAAGTGCCCCGGCTCGCCGGGGAAAACCAGCAACAAAACCGGATGCGCGAGATGTCGTATCTGAACATCACCCGCTTCATGCCGACGCTGCTCGACCGCAAAGACCGGATGAGCATGGCTGTCGGCCTCGAGGTTCGGGTGCCGTTCTGCGACCATCGCCTCGTCGAATACGTCTGGAACATCCCCTGGGAGATCAAAACGTCCGGCGAACGGGAAAAAGGCATTCTGCGCAAGGCGCTTCGCGGCGTGCTGCCGGAAGACGTGCTCGGCCGCAAGAAAAGTCCGTACCCCAAAACGCACAACCCGAACTACTTGGCCGCCGTCCGCAGCTGGGTGCTTGAAATATTGAACGATTCCTCCTCGCCGCTGCTCCAATTCATCGACGTTGCCAAAATCCGCGCGCTCGCGGAGAACGACAACGGCGCCTTCAACCTGCCGTGGTTCGGCCAGTTGATGACGGGTCCGCAGTTGTTCGCCTATTTGGCGCAGGTGGATACGTGGCTGCGTCAGTATAAAGTCGCGATTCGTTGAGGAACACCGACCCGATTGGCGGAAAGCGATGCCGGTCGGCGGGGCGCTCGGGAGGGCCCGGCGCGATGCGCTGGGCGGCAGCCAGCCGCGCCTGTTACGGGCGCGTACTTTTCCAAAAAAGGCGAGTTTCCGCAGCCGCGGGAACTGGCGGAACCGCAACACAAATAGCGGAACCACCGTACCTTATTTCACCCGAAACCGTGCCGGAGCACGGATTTTCGAGAAATAGAGTACCAGAGTTCCGCTATTTGGTATACCCATAAATAAACGGCGAAATAAGGCATCGTAATGCGGCTCTAGCCCTGCTTGTCCATGGCCTGCCACAGCTTGCGCAGCGCTTGCCCCCGGTGGCTGAGCGCGTTCTTCTCTTCCATCGACAGCTCAGCCATCGTGCGGCCGAGCTGCGGGATGTAAAACAGCGGATCGTAGCCGAAGCCGTGTTCGCCTCTCGGCTCCGCCGCAATCGCGCCGTCGCATTCGCCCTCTACCGCCGCAAGGACTGTCCCGTCCGCGTCAACGAACGCCATCGCGCAGACGAACTTCGCGGCGCTGAGCAGCTTCACGCCGCCCGGATTCGCGGCAGCGCCGGCCGTCGCCCCAAGCTGCCCGAGCTCGGCGAGCAGCTTGCGGTTATTCGCCGCGTCGTCGGCCGGTTCACCCGCATAACGCGCCGAGTAGACGCCGGGGGCGCCGTTCAGCCGCTCCACGGCGAGACCCGAATCGTCGGCGACGGCAGGCGCGCCGATAGCCTTCGCTACCGCTCTCGCCTTGATGAGCGCGTTCGCTGCGAACGTTTCGCCGTCCTCCACGATATCCGGAATATCCGGATAATCCCGAAGGCTTCGGACGGCGATTCCTCGTTCACCGAACAGCGCTTGAAATTCCTTCACCTTACCGGCGTTCTTGGTGGCGATGACCACCTCAGGACCGGGAAGCGGCATGCGAATTCCCCCTTATCCGATCTGCGATCGGCCCCAGGGCTTGCTGCTGTTCCGCGATCATCGCCTGGATGCCCGCTTCGGCTAAAGCGAGCAGCTCGTCGAGCTCCTGGCGGGAGAACGGAGCTTCCTCGCCGGTTCCCTGCACTTCGACGAACTTTCCTTGACCGGTCATCACGACATTCATGTCGACCTTGGCTTTCGAATCCTCTTCGTAATTCAGATCGAGGCAGGCGGCGCCTTGAATGATGCCGACGCTGAGCGACCCGAGAAAATCGTTGATCGGAAAGCGACTCAAATTTTTCTCCCGCGATATTTTATCGATCGCGATCGCCATCGCGACGAATGCACCCGTAATCGACGTCGTTCGCGTGCCGCCGTCCGCTTGAATCACGTCGCAGTCAAGCGTAATCGAGCGTTCGCCGAGCGCTTCCAAATTAACGACAGAACGCAAGCTTCGGCCGATCAGACGCTGAATTTCCATCGTGCGGCCTCCCAGCTTGCCTTTGGCCGACTCCCGCTGATTGCGAACCGTCGTAGCCCGGGGCAGCATCGAATATTCCGCCGTCACCCAGCCTCGCCCTTGTCCTTTCATAAAAGGCGGCACCCGTTCCTCAACCGTCGCCGTGCAAATGACCTTGGTGTCTCCGACTTCGATTAATACGGACCCTTCCGCATGTTTATTATAGCCCGTCGTAATCCGGACCGGTCTTGCCTGATCGGCTCTTCTCCCGTCGCTTCTCATGAACTCGTCGAATCCTCCTTTTACTTTAACGTACCCATTGTACCAAACGCTTCCTGGAAAACCAAACGCCTGATGACCGGCCGCGTCAAAGAAAAGCGCCCGATCCCCGAGGCGTCGAAGCTTCCGGAGAGGGCGCGGCTTGCGGCGAAAGCCCTATAATTTATTCGGGTTGACCGTCGAAGGGCGGCTGACCGGCTTGGCATAACTTTGATTGTCGGTTCCGTTGACTTTGGCATCGCCGTTCACGAGAATTTGCACCTTCGTGCCGGTCCCGGCATTTTCGGTAATCGACAGAACGACCGCCTTCAACGCTTCAGCCGGCGCTTTGGCATCCGGTCCGAGCACTTTGTCAGAGAAGTTGACGGTGATCACGTCGGACGACTGACTGACGCCGAGCAGCTCGCTGCCCGCGTTCAAGACGGCTTCAAGCCCTTTGCTTTGATCCGGTCCCGCGATCAGCTGCTGTACGACCGCTTCGGAGATTTGGTCTGTACGTTTAATCAAACGGGTAACCGGCACATAATACGGATACTCTTCTTGGTTTTGGCTCAGGAAGTACAGCGTGACCGGCGTCGTCTGCCCGTACTCAACGCCGTCCGGCTTCTCAATGTTGATGCCCATTGTGCGGGACAGCGGCTCGTCGAGCGGCGTTCCGCCAACCGGCATCTCTTTGATCGCCGTGCCTTCGACCCGGATTTGCACCTTATCGACAGTCGGAAATCCGGTCACGGTCCACGTGACGGCTTCCAATATTTTACGCTCGTCCTGCAGGTTGTAGTCGTTAAAGGCTTTGGAAAAGTCGACAACCGCGAGCTTCTGATCTTTGATAATGTTGATGCCCTTGACCTCGGTGCCTTTGGGCAGCAGCGCGCTGAAGCCCGCAGGCAGACGTCCCTCGGAAGGACCGCCTTCGACCATATACTCGAGCGCTTTCTTCGCTGTGCCTTCGGTTTTCTCCACCTGCAGCGAAATCGGGGCTACGAACCCTCGCTCGTCTTTGGCGTACACGGTCAGCTGCATCGGATTGGCGATCTCCGCGGACGGCTGTACACTCGTCGTTTTCGCTTCTATACCGCTCGGAGGCTGGTCGATGGGCTGCGATTGTTCCTTCGTGTCCAATAACGAGCAGCCTGTCGTCACAACCATGACAAGGCCGGTAACGGCGGCCCACCGGATCCACTTATCCTGTTTCATTTACGTTTCCTCCTTGGTATTGGGGTGTTGTCCGTTTACCTCTATATATACGGGAGGAAGACAAGTTTATGCCTGTACTTTGTCCATTTTGAGCAGAAACTTATTTGCTTCCAAAGTCGCATATTATCTTGATTTAACTAGCCCCCGAAACCTATAATAAAGGAGAGTTTTTCCAAAAAGAGGTGATTCCGATGGAAAACCGTCTCCCCGATTCTTTCACCGACCGTCTATACCGGACAGCCGTTCAGCAATCGCCGGACTGGTTGTGGCTGTTTGATGCAGCCGGAACGCCGATCGGCGTCTCTCCTGCTCACAATGCGGGCGAGCCTTTATATGCCAAGGTATTCGACGGGGATTTACAGGGGCTTCAAAACGCCTGCCAGGTGTTGCTTCAGCAGTCCCAATCCTTTGTCATGATGTTCCGCATCTTCCTGCCCGACGGCAAGCTGCTTTGGCTGGAAGCCAAAGGCTACCCGCTGAACCACGACGGAGCCTGTGGACAAGCCGCTCTATCCGCGAAAGACATCAGCTCCTATAAGCAGCAGGAAGAACGGCTTACTCGTCTTGCCTATCATGATGCGTTAACGGGGCTTCCTAACCGCCGTCTATTTCACGATCGATTCACGCAAGCGCTGCATATTGCGAGGCGCTATCATCATAAACTAGCCCTGTTGTACTTGGATTTGGACGATTTTAAGCGCATCAACGACACCTACGGGCACGCCATCGGCGATGAGCTGCTCGCTACCGCCGCCTCCCGTCTCTCCCATTCCATACGCGAGCCGGATACGATATGCCGGATGGGCGGGGATGAATTCGTTGTGCTGCTGCAGCAGTTCGAACTGCGGGAGGATGTCGCCAAGATCGGAAGGCGCATTGCAGAGGTGCTCAGCCAGCCGTTCGAGCTGAGCGGCCAACAGATCGCGATTACAAGCAGCATCGGAGCTGCTTTCTACCCGGAGGACGCCCCTGACGCCGATTCGCTCCTCCAGTGCGCCGATATCGCCATGTACGCGTCGAAGCAGCAGGGCAAAAACGACTTTCAGTTTTACACGCAGCCCAAAGGAGGATCCGCATGACCTACAGCTTGAACAGTCAACAAGTAGCCGAGGCTTCCAAGCAATGGCTGCAGGAGCGCGGCGTTCGTATCGAAGATATCGCCGAACTTACGTTCTTACTTCAGCAAAATTATTACGACACCTTGACGATCGAAGAATGCCAAACAAGTGTCGAGCAGGTGTTGTCCAAACGCGAGGTGCAGAACGCCATCCTGACCGGCATTCAGCTCGATATTCTCACCGAAGAAGGAAAGCTGCGTTCCCCGTTGCAGGAAATGATCGAGAACGACGAAGGCCTGTACGGCTGCGATGAAATTTTGGCGCTGTCGATCGTCAACGTGTACGGCAGCATCGGATTAACGAACTTCGGGTACATCGACAAGCTGAAGCCCGGCATCGTCCAAACCTTGAACGATAAATCCGGCCCGCACAAGCATACGTTTCTGGACGACATCGTCGGCGCAATCGCCGCCTCGGCCAGCAGCCGCATCGCCCATCGCAAGCAGGAGGAAAAAGAAAAGAAGGGCTTGCTCCCTCCTTCCTGACGAATTGAAAACGGCGCTTTCTCTTTGCGAGAAAGCGCCGTCTTCTTATGCATTCACTTTAAACCCTCCGCCGCTGCCGTTCGAACGAACCCGGTCCACAGTCCCGGCGTTGCGGCATGCGTCCAGCGTAAGATCGTTGCTGTACTGGTACAGGTTGGCTTCATCGAGCGTACGTCCGCGGCTCCATGCATACGTCAACCATATATACGTCACGTCGTCGACCCGGTCCCGGATGTACGTCACCGCGTCGTACGTGCCGTAAATGCCGAGCGGCCAGCTCGCGCCGCCGTTGTCTTGCGCATACTGCCGCATCCGCTGCTGGACGCCTTCGAAATACCGCTCCACATTCGCCAGACGCGAATCTTGCGCCCTCACTTCGAAGTCGACGGCAAAATAAATCGGCGTGCCGGTCGGTTGACCGACGTCCGTTGCCCGTTGAATCGCCCTGCTGCAATCGCTGACCCCGCGCTCATACGTAAAATAGCCGGGGTTATTCGCCGCATCCTGATAAACCGTCACGATCCAAAGGCCGCGCGAAGAAATGAGCTGCGCTTCGCTGCGGGTCAAGTTTTTCCAATCGGAATTGCTGTAATATCTGCCGATAAACGTGATGCCGTTGCTGCGCAAACAGTCGAGCGGCGCCGCCGTCGTAAAAGGGGCCGCGCGGTCGATGCCTTCCGCCATGATGGATCCCTCCCGCAAGTATCGAATCGAACTGCTGCATTCATCCTATGCGCGCAAGGGACAATCGAGCTGAGAAGAACGCCCGTCTTCGCGGTCGGCAGGTACCCGTTACTTCATGGGCGCCAACGTTTCGGCGATGGCTTCAATTTCTTGCGGCGAGACGGATTTTGCCGAGCTTAGCGCCAAATACGTATCGCCGAGCTTCAAGTAGAGCGTAGGCTGCCCGGCGACGGTGACCCATTTGCCCGTGCCGATGTTGAGCTTGACCTCCCGTTCCGATTCGGGCTTGTCCGCCGGTTTGATTTCTTGAGCCGATTCGACAATTTGCATCTTCAAAAAGACAAGCGCGAACGCCTTCTCCATTCCCTGCACCTGGCTCAGTCTATCGTCGGGAGCGCCCTGCTGCGGCAAATAGACGGTTTTGACGCCGAGCTTATTTGCGGTTTCGCGAATAAACTTTTTCTCTTCTTCCAGATAGGAGAGCGGCGTTAATTTAACCGGCTCATTCGGCTGTGCAGCCGTTCCGCCGGGGGCCGTACCGGTCCCGCCCTGGCCGGCTGGAGGCGTTTGACCAGCCGATCCGGGCTGCTGCTCCCCACCGGTCGCCGGAGCCGGTGCGGTTTGAGCGTTATCCTCCGGCTTCTTTTCGCTTTTCTGGCATGCGGCGAGCAGTGTACCCGCAGTGAGCAGCGCCGCCGCGGCGAGCGCCGCTCTCCGCACCATCTTATTTGTTAGTCGATTCGTCATTGTGTGACACCTCCGCGAATGTGTACGTTCACGTCAAGCTGAATGCTTGCTTTAGCGAACGCCGATCTCCACCGATCCGCCGTCCAAAATCCGGGGTACTGCGAACGCATCGCTTCTCCCCAATTCAACGGATCGATCTCCAGCCTCTGCAGCTGCTCAATCAGCGCTTTCGCCTGCATGTACATCGACCGCTCGTAAGCGGATGCCTCGGCAGCAGTAACGGCGTCCGAAGCGTCAATGCCGTTCACATGCAGGGCGATGCGCAGGCGAGGCCGCTGCAAATCGCCGTTAGCGGCTACGCTTGTCCGGCAGGACACCGACGATACGGACAAGCCCCCGTTCCCGGCTTGCGGCTGTAACGCAGCTTGCGCCGCCCCCGCTCCGAGCGGCTCCTGAAGCGAGCTTCCTCCGCGCAAGCAGACCAGCAGCCGGCTTTGCTGCGGCGGGAGAATGGCGACAAGCTGTTGTTTTTTAAACAGCATCGCTTTCACTGAAACAAGGGGATTTCTTCCAATTTCATTTCCGTCCGTGCCAGTCCCCGTACCGGAAGGATCCAACGCAAAGAAGGGAAGCGCGAGATCGGATTCGTATTCCGGCTTCGCTTCGTACAGCGAGCTGCGAACGACCGCTTGCGGCTCCAGAGCCATTCGACCGAGCGAACCTGCGTCCGGGCGGCGGACGAAAGCTTCCGCCGTCCCTCCGACAACGGCGACGGCCGGCCTGCTGCCTTGTCGAATCCCCATGCGGCGGAACTCGGCCAGCCAAGACGCCGGAATCCCGTGACGGCGCACCCAGGCCTCGCCGATGACCACCACCTGCGGCGGATCTTTCTGCTTCCATCGCATCGCCCCCTCGGCCAGCGAAACGAACGACCGCGCCTCGACATTCGTCACTGCGTTCGCCTGCAGGCCGCTCCCCGCTTGCCCGGGAACCGCTTGCCGCGTGGTCATGCGAATACCGGCGGGGTCTTCGTCCACTCCCGCTAACGTTACGGCAGTGCCGGCGGCTTCCTGCAGCCGGTATGCGGCGTCCTCCGTCCCCCCGCAGCCCGCGCACCCCCATATCAGCAGCAGCGCCGCCGGCAGCAGCAGTCGTCCCGGACGACTGCTCATCCTCCCATCCATCCGGCCGTCCTCCTTCGTCTACATAAACCAGGTATTCCCGATCGTATTATCGGTCGAATACCTACTATTTCCTAGTTTCAGCCTTTTTATGCAGCAATCCCCATCCGCCGAAGGAACGCCGGACGTTCATGAGAAGCTTGGGCCCGGGACAAGGACCTCAAAGAAAATAAAAAAAGCTCCTGATCGGAGCCCTTCAAGGAAGATACCTATTCATGTTTGGGTGGCAGCTTTACTCGCGATACAGAACCTGTCAGCTCCGCTGAAAACTTTATACTTACTGAAATAACTTAAAAAAACACGCCGCTGACGGTTCGGTTTCCGTCCCGGCGTGCTTCCAGCGCGTTTACCTGCCTGTTCAATTGTGCCCGAAAAATACGATGCCGCCCTGCTCTTCAACGCCAGCCCGCTCCGTTTCCCGCAAATAAATCAGATGCGCGATCGTTTCCGATAGCGCGAACCGCAGCTGGTGCAAGCTGAGCGCTTCGCCGAACGTCGCCCGGCATACCGCATAAGCCGTTGCTGGCTCCGTCAAGCAAGCCTGCATCGCCTCCAGGCGCTCGGCGTGATGCGCGATCAGCTCGGTTGCCCGCGCAGCCAGCCGTCCGAACGGCTCGCGATGCCCCGGATACGCAAGGCGAACCTCAAAGCGGCTAATCGTGCGCAAGCTTTCCAAATAACTGGCGAGCGGGTTCTCGTCGATGCCGCCCGGCAAGTAGCTGACGTTCGGCGAAATTTGCGGCAGCACATGATCGCCGCAAAACATTTCTTTCGTCTCCGCCTGATAAAAGCAAAGGTGCCCGGCGGCATGCCCCGGCGTGAGTATCGACGTGTAAGTCCGCTCCCCTAGCCGCATCTCCTCGCCCCCGGACAACACGGTCACCTCGGGCTGTGGCGACACAGCCGGCATGAAGCCGTCCATATGCTCGCGCATCGGCGCCTCGAGCTCGGCCGGCAGCCCATGCCGCCGAAACAGCGCAAGCAGCCGCTCCGTCATCGGCGCGCCCTCGCCCCAAAGCAGGCGCACCTGCTCCAAGCCCGGTTGCGACAGGAACACCTGCGCGTTCGTGCGCTCCTGGAACCAGCCGGCAAGCCCGTAATGGTCCGGATGGTGATGCGTCAGCACGATGCGGTCGATGTGCCGAAAAGATACGCCCAGCTCCGCAAGCGCCGAGGTCCAGACCTCTTCGGCGGCCGTCGTTCGAAGGCCCGGATCGATCAAGGTCCAGCCTGAGGGGCCGGGCAGCAAATAAGCGTTCACCCAGCGCAAAGGAAACGGGAGCGGAACTTTCACCTGCACGACGTCGCCATGCTTCGTCAAGACAGCCGGTTGCCCCGGAACCGGAACGCGGCTACTCATCTCCTTCACCCCTCCTGCCTACAAAGATCATCCGTTTTGCCGATTCTGACTCGTAAGGCGAGGCGTCGTAACCGCCGTATACGGCGTCGACTTTCAAGCCCGCACGGCACAACAGATCCAGGAACGTGTCGAGGTCGATCAGCTTCACCCGTTCCTCGTAGACGCGCGCCTCGTCTGATGTCTGGGCGTTTTCTTCCACCAGCCTGATCGTCTTGCATACGTAACCGTTCTCGATTCGGCGCGTTTCTTCGATGCGAAGCCCGTCTTCCGTCCGCACGGAATGCGGCACCAAATGGGCCCTCACGTATTCCGGGTTGAGGAAATCGACGATAAACCGTCCGCCGGGACGAAGCAGCCTCCAAATTTCCTTCAACACGCGCTCATGTTCGGCATCGTTGTCGAAATAACCGAACGACGTGAACAAGTTCACGACCGCGTCGAAGGGGCCTTCGAGCGGAACTTGCCGCATATCGCCGTGGACCCAGCGCACTTCGCCCTTCTTGTCCAGCTTGCGGGCTTCCCCTAGCAGCACTTCCGACAAATCGACGCCTGTGACCTTGAAACCGAAACCGGTCAAGGCCATTGAATGACGACCCATACCGCAGCATAAATCGAGCACTTCCGATCCTTCCGGCAGCTCCAGCCATTCCATCATGCGCCGGACTTCCTCGTAAGCCCCTTTCATATCGCGGTGTTTGTATACGATTAAATAGTCGTCTCCGAAACTTTTTTTGTACCATTCCGACATAGGACTCTTCTACTCCTTCTTCGCTTACACAGACTACGCCCTATTTTACCAGAATCGTGTTTGTAAAAGCTATGGTTAACCGGAAGGGCCTGTAGTATAATGATTTTCTGTAAAACAGGTCTCCAACCCATGGAGGAATATACGTGAACCGTACACGAATCGAACAAATGATCAACGGGCGGAAATCGAAAGAAATTTATGAGCATATCCGCAAGCACGGCGTCGTCTCGAAAATCGAGCTGTTGGAAAAAAGCGGCCTGACCGGCAGCACGTTGACCCGTACGCTGGAAGAACTGACGAACCAAGGGTTTATTGCCGAAGCCGGCTTCGGCGAGTCGACCGGCGGGCGCAGGCCAATCTTGTATACGATTAATTCCGATTATGCCTATGTGTTCGGACTGGATATATCCCGCATCTACTCCAAGCTGATGCTCTTCGACATGCAAATGAACCGGCTCGAAGCGAAACGCTGGGTCATGACCGAACAGACGACGCCGCAGGTACTTCTGGAAGAAATTGCGGCGGAAGCGGAAGCGATGCTGCTTAAGCGCGGTCTGACCGGGGACCGGGTGCTCGGCATGGGGATCGGCGCGGTCGGACCGCTCGACCGGGAATCCGGCGTTCTGCTGGACCCGCTTCACTTCCCGGCCCCCGGCTGGACCCAAGTGCACGTGACCGAGTTTCTGGAGCAGCGGCTCGGCTTCCCCGTCATGCTGGACAACGGAGCGAACACCGCGCTCATCGGGGAATCATGGTCCGACCGCGGACGCGACTACCGCCACTTGCTCTACGTGCATGTCGGGGTCGGATTGCGCTCGGCAATGATGACCGGCGGTCATGTCGTCTACGGCGCCGTCGACATGGAGGGCTCGATCGGTCAGATGATCATCCAGACGGACGGTCCCCGGCTCTGGGGGCAAGGAAACTACGGCGCGCTGGAATCTTATGTTTCCATCCCCGCGCTCGAACAGCAGGCGCGCTCACGCCTGAAGCAAGGACGCGACAGCGCGCTGCAGCGAATGGAACGGGACCCCGATCTCATTCAATTCGCCCACCTGCAGCAGGCGCTGCAGGAGAACGATCCGCTAACGGTAGAGCTGTTTACCCAGGCAGCGACTTATTTCGGCATCGGCCTGTCCAATTTGCTGAACATTTTGCACCCGGAGAAGGTTATTCTGGGAGGCGCGGTCATTGGCAGCCACCCCGGATTTTTCCACATCGCGACACGCGCAGCGATTCAGCGCACCTATTATTATCCGAAATATCAAGTCGTCTTCAGCCAAGGCTCGCTCGGCGATGACGCGCTTGCCGCCGGAGCCGCCCTGATGGTCATCAACCGGCTGAGCGTTGTATAGGCAGGCGGCCCGAGCCTTTTACCTAAAGGCCCGGCACAGAGCGGCGGCGCTGCCCGGCTCTTATCCACAAAATGCGACCGATCCGCGCGTTTCATAAACCAAAAAGCTCTGCCCCTCGCGTTCGAGGAGCAGAGCTCATAACGTTCATGCCCGGATGCAGACGCACAGGCTGCATCCATATGCGGCATTATGCCGTTGCTTCGTCTTCCGATGACGGTTCGCCGTACAGCTCTTGGAACAGTTGAACCAATCGTCCGTGCTTGCGAAGCGATTTCTCGTGAATCAAATTCAGCTTGCCGTTATCGAGCAGACCGAATCGTTCGATCAAAAGTTCGTTCTCCTGCGTCCAATCGAAGCCTTCGAAGATGCGCAGACATGTCGTCCAATTTTTCGTATATTGACCGTCTGTGAATAAGTACCGGTGTGCAAACAAGGCGATGCTCTCCTGCATGGCGCGCGCCGACGAGCTGTATTGCGGCAAGCCCGGCTGCTCCGGCATAAGCGGAAGCAGCGTACTGTAGAACTGATGCAAAATTTCGATATACAGGGTCGGATCTTTTTTGATTTTGCGCGCCAGCTCGTAAGACGGCTGCATTTTGCCGGTAAACAGCATCGTCGCCGTCGAGTACAGCCAGCTGAACGACGTAAAGTTTTTGTTGTACGCCGTTAAGTTCGCCCGACGCTCCACCCCGGCCCCCTTCAGGAACATGTTGTGCTCGAGGACCTGCTGAATGACGAGGTTGAGCGGGTCGATCGAATCGAACGAATGACCGAGCTCCTTGCTTACGAGCTGCACCTTCGAGTTGATGTCGCCGAACAGCTGCTTCTCCTCTTCTTCACTCAGTCCGATGTAAATTTGCACCGCCAGCTCGCTCTCCATCAATTCCAGTCTGCGGCGTTCCAGCTGCTCGATCTGACCTTCCAGCAGTTCCAGCTCGGTCGCGGCTTCCGTGTCCTCCGGATTTCTGCGAACCTTGACCTTCAGACCGGACAATTTGCGTTCCAGCCGTCGAGACTCTTTCAGCATTTGCTCATTCACGTAACCGAGCGCCAAAATCCGGTGCTGACCGTCGAGAATGCTCAGCTTCGAACCCGGGCGCAAGCTTAATCCTTCTTCCGTCTTGGCTAAACTGGCCACATCGCGCAGCGACAGCGTCACCGGTCCGAAGAAGACGCGATCGAGCTCCCGCTCCTGCAAGTAATTGGCGATTTTCCGACGCTGGCCCCCGCTCAGCTTACGCTGCACCATCGGGTCGATCGTCGTGTAATTTAACAGATCCTGAACCTGGATCGGAACCGTCGCGAGACCGAAACGGTCGCAAAACGGATGAATTGTCATTTTCAAACGCAAGCCGTCCATTAACCGACATCCTCCTTAGCTTCCTTCTCGTCCTCCATCTCATCTGCCATGTCCGATTCGCGAATCAGGAACAAGTGGTGCTCCTCATAAAAACCTTTCACGTATTGGAAAGCTTTCATAATGCGCGAACGTCTAGGCAGCCGGTCTTTCTCGTCTCCGGAATAAATCGCGTTCCAATCCAAGTGCGGCAAAATGTGAAGCGCATAATCAAGCGCATATTTGTTAAACGTGCCGCTTTTCGTCGCTTCCCCGTGGAAGAACATCGCCAGTGCGATCTGCAGGTTCTCCGACCAGCACAGCTCGCCCTTCTCCGGCTCCGGCAAGTGTCGCAGCATGCCTTCGAAATAATGCTCCGCCACTTTCATCTGGCTTTCGATTTCATGATCCTCAAAGTAGTAGCCATTGCCCCGCGAAGCCGATTTCAGCCTGCCCTCGAACAATCCGATCAAGATTTCGATCAGCAAATGGTACGAGAACAAAAACTCCGGTCCCTTGCCCCGCTCCGTGAACATATCCACCGGAATACGCTTCATGATCGGCGATTCCTCCACCAGACGCGTGGCGAGGACGTGGTAGAAACGGCGCTGTTCGCGAAGCACAGCCAGATTGCCCCCGATTTTACGCGGAAGCTTGTTGATGTCGGAGAACAGCTGACGCTCCTGTCTGGCGTTGATGTCCAAATAAATCATCGTCGACATCGGGAAGGTGTACAGTTTGCTAAGCTTCTTGCCGATTTCTTCCATCCGGTCGTACTCCCGGCGGTCTTTGGCGCGCGCCATCGCGCTTTGCAGCGTTTCCATCAAACGGCGGAAAGCGGCCAACCGGTGCTGCCCATCCACGACATAGAGCTTCTCGATCGCTTGCAGGCGGTATACACCGGATGCCGGATCATATTCCCCGGCTCCTCGGGCAGACAGGATGATCCCCGGAAAATAAATGCCTTGGCCGTGGTCCAGATACAACATGATATAGTCCATCATCCGGGATAAATTAAGCGGAACGATGGAGCGCTGTACTTCGAGATCCACTTCGTAAATCGCGAACAGCTTGCTCATCGGCAGCGTAGTGGACAACGTCGTTTGACCGAACGTTCGGGAGAGCGTTCCCGGAATTTCGATGAACGACGACGTTTTTTGTACAGCCAACAATTCAGATAAAGATGAGATTTGATCCAAAGCTAAATTCCTCCTTTGCGGGTTCGTTATTAAGAAGCCGTCATGCCTTTCGAATCAAAATGGCAAAAATAGGTTGATATGACTCCATTATACACGTTTTAAGACCTAAACATTCAGCTTATCCCCGAATTGATTCGTTTTTTCACGAAAAAAGTGAATCTCTCCCTCTCGTTCCGCTAGAGTACCCCGGTCGATTCACTAGCTTCTTAGACAAAAAAGCGTCGAACGAGCGGCCGAACGCATACATCCAGACAGACAGCGAATTGCAGCTACTCCCATCATAAAATAAAAACTGTGGCCGATTCAAATATTAACGGCTGACTGTGGAAGTGTAATTTTTGTTATTTTCATATTTTCGACAAATCTGTAGAGCGACTCCCCGCGTATATGTTATATATTATTACATATATATGACTTTATAGCGGTCAGGATTTTCGGGGAGGGGTTGGCATGACCATCGGATTTCGCACGATCAAAACGGCGGTTGGCGTCAGCATCGCTATATTGATCGCACAATCGCTGCACTTGTCGTCTTATACGTCGGCCGGGATTTTGGCGCTGCTGTGCATTCAAAAAACAAGAAAACAGTCGTTCACAGCCGTCTGGGAACGGCTCCTCGCCTGCCTCGCAGGAATGGCGATGTCCGGCTTCATGTTTCACTTTTTCGGGCGTCATCCGTTAATTTTCATTCTGCTGTACATGCTGTTCATTCCGGTTTGCGTCAGGTTCAAAATTCAAGGCGGCATCGCCAGCAGCTCCGTCATCATCATGCACATCTATATGAACGGCGCGCTTAACACGTCCTTCGTGCTCAATGAGTTGGCCATCATCGCAATCGGCCTCGGCGTGGCGCTTATCGTCAATTTGTATATGCCGGGCATTGATAAACAAATTTCACAATACAAAGAAGAGATTCATGCCAACATGTCCGCCATCCTCGGCCAATTCGCTAAATATTTAGTCGAAGGTTACGGGCTGTGGGACGGCAAAGAGCTGCTCACGCTCGCCAAGCTGCTCGATAAAGGCAAAAATTTGGCCATTCTCGAAGTGGAAAACAACATGATGCGGAAGGATAATCCGTTTCTGTACTACTTCGAACAAAAGCAGCGGCAGTATCAAATACTCGAACGCATGCTGACGCTCGTCTCGATGCTGGACACCACCCTCGAGCAAGGCGTGCGCATCGGACGCTTGATCGACGAGCTCGGCCGTGACCTTCAAGCGGGGCAAGACCTCGCCTCGTACCATGAGAAGCTGAGAGCGATCCGCGAATACCACAAGCAGCTGCCTCTCCCGGTCACGCGCGCCGAGTTCGAGAACCGGGCAAACTTGTTCTCCTTAGCGAATGAGCTGGAGAAGTTCATTGAAACCATGTAATTCGCGCTCACAAAAGCCTTCTGCTTTGCACAGTCCGGACGGGATGCGCGAAGAGAAGGCTATTTGGCTGGGCTGAACGACTACTTCGCTGCAGAAGCAGCTGTCGCACTTTGTACCTAATCATAACAAATCTTATTGTCGAAAGATAGCTAAAAGTACCTGAGATTCGCCTTCATATCAAGGATTCCGGCTGTGCCCTAAATAAATAAACGCAGTGCGAACATGCTCAGAATGCCAATGAGGACCGTCCCCAGCAGGCTGCGTGTGATCATGGCTGCCGTAAAAGTAAGCAAGGCGGCTACTAACTCCGCTTTATTTATAAAAAACGAAGCCTCCCCTTGCGGTGCGAACAGTTCCTGTCCAATCAACGCAGCCATAATAGCAATCGGAACATGCTTCAACCACTGCAATGCCCAGCTTGGCAATTGAATACGGCTAAGCGCTACAAGGGGAAGAATTCTCGGAATGAAGGTTACAATAGCCGCTCCGATAATAATGAATACGATGTGCCATCTTATTTCCATTTATCCATCACCAATCCTATGGTTGAAGCTAGAACGGTAGCCACGATAACACCTAAGCTTCCGGATGAAATCATGCTCATTCCCACGATAATGAAGATCGCGCTGATTGCGACAACAACGTCTTTCATGATTTGACCGCGGCTTGCCATTTGCAGTACAAGAAGTCCTATAAACATCGCCGGCAAAGCAAAATCAAGACCATACCTCTCCGGATTTGTAATCCATTGTCCAAAATACGCGCCGGCCATATTCGCGACAAACCAGTTCAAGTATGCTGTCACGTTAAGACCGTGCATCCATCTTTCACTGATCCGCTCCTTGCCGGCTGCCCGGGTTAATGCCACTCCGAACGTCTCATCGGTTAGCAGGGAACCTATCCCAATATTTTTCATCGGAGAGAGATGTCGAAAATAAGGCGATAAGGCCGCGCTTAGCAAAATATGGCGGAGATTCACAAAAAAAATCGTAAAGATCATGGCGGTAACGGAATAACTGGCCGTGATCATCCCGGCAAAAATAAATTGTGCGGAACCCGCATAAAGCAGCAAGGACAGAAGAGCGATTTCCGCTAAGCTTAAGCCTGCGGTCTTCTCCACGACGCCTGCGGCGAACCCGATGCTTAAGTACCCGAGCAAAGTAGGAATACAATCCTTTACCCCCTGTATGAACGTATCGTCCTTGGGGGCAGCTGTCGTGTTTGTTTGCATGTGATCTGCTCCATCATCTCATCAGTTTTCAATGCCATATTCTATTAATTATATCATTTTCGCACTCGCCAACCAAAGAGTCCTCCTCATGCGCCCGCAAATTTTCTCCCGATTGACCAGACCTATGATGTTTTTCTCTATTTTTTTTGATATGATTATAGAATGTGTAATTTGTCAGACTAGAAAGCAGGTGTCTAGGAATATGCTTCTGAAGTATGACTCTAGCGGACATTACGTGCGTTCCCGGATGAAGACCGTGTGGTTAATCCTGGGGATATTGCTGGTCGCCGCAAATCTTCGGGCCGCCATCACAGGATTAGGCCCCTTGGTAGATGCGATTCGTTTAGAGACTCATTTATCGAATACGGTAACCGGCATGCTAACCGCTTTGCCGTTACTGGCCTTTGCCGCGCTCTCCCCGGTTGCCCCTAAAATTTCACGCAAAATCGGGATGGAAATGACGCTTTTCCTAAGCATGATCGTGCTAATTGTCGGGATTCTTCTAAGGTCCTATGCTTCGGTCGTCACGCTATTCATGGGTACAATCATCATCGGTCTTGCCATTGCGATCGGAAACGTGCTGCTGCCGGGCCTTGTTAAACGGGATTTTCCCGAGCATGTAGGATTCATGACCGGTGCGTACTCGGTTTCGATGAACGTCTTTGGCGCACTGGCTTCGGGTATCAGCGTCCCCCTTTCGGTGGGGGCAGGACTTGGCTGGCGGGGGTCTCTCGCAAGCTGGGCTGTCTTAGGCGGATTGGCCGCGCTCTTCTGGCTGCCGCAGCTTCGTTCCCGCCAGGCAGCGTCAACTGCGGGCGGCGGCGGCTCCATCTGGCGCTCCTCCCTGGCATGGCAGGTCACCTTGTTCATGGGCTTGCAGTCGTGGCTTTTTTACATTAATGCGGCATGGCTGCCCGAAATTCTGCATAGCCGGGGGATGAGCGTCTCAGCCGCCGGATGGATGCTATCCGCCATGCAGTTTGTAAGCCTGCCGGTTTCATTCATCGTTCCGATTCTCGCCGGGCGCAGTTCCAACCAAAGAGGCATTGTAATCGTAACGGTGCTCTTTCACCTTATTGGATACCTCGGATTGCTTAGCGGGAATACCTCGCTGATCTGGCTTTGGATTATTTGTATTGGGATTGCAGTAGGTTCAAGCATCAGTTTGGCGCTTGCTTTCTTCGGGCTTCGCACGCAGAATGCGCGTCAAGCCGCCGAGCTGTCGGGGATGGCGCAGTCCGTCGGATATTTGCTTGCCGCGTTCGGCCCCGTCCTGTTCGGGTTTCTTCATGACGTGACCAACACTTGGGCAATTCCGTTGTTAATCACTGTGGCGGCCAGTCTTCTGCTGCTGTCCGTGGGCCTCGGGGCCGGACGCAACGCGTATGTGACAGCCGGCAGCAAGAAAGAATCATCATGAGATCAAAGCTTTGTTGGAGCGGATTTACCCGATGATTTAACTGGAGCGTAATCTGAAGCAGGACCTTCGCAATTGCGGAGGTCCTGCTTCAGATTCGTGCGGGGCAGGGGGCCGCCGGCACAAAAATCTTCGCTTGATATTACGGATAAAAGGATTCGTTCTTCAACCAAGTTCCACCCTCATCGGTGCTCCGGTAAAACATCGTTGCCGACCGGAGCGCTCCCCGTGCCGCCTCTTCGACTGAAGCAAACCGATTGTCCGTTGAAACGTACGGGTTGGCATTATCCGCTCCTCTATAATAATGACTTAGTTCATAAAAGTAATGACCGGCTTCATTCTTCAGGATTTTAATTCCGACTTCTTTACCATCAATGCGAGCCTTTAAAGCCTGGACGACCTCGTGAACAGCTTCAATATCAGGATGAAGATTCGCCAGCTTAAATAAATTCAACATCAGGTGCCTCCATTCGTGGATTTTGGTCTGAACGCAGCAGCTCTAATTAATGCTTCAAATGAAAAGGTACAGTCGAAATCGTAACGTCTTTTCGATTTAATCAATAGGCACGAATTAATATACTGGATTGATTATGCAGAAAATTGTGCCACCAACTCCTTGTAATAAATTGCGGAATCATCACCGTTACATAATCCGTCTCGCTGGTTTTCCATTCAATTGTATCGATAAATTTAATTAAAGGTCTCAGTATGCTCCGATAACTGGATTTTAAAATAACAAGCCGAACGCCTGAATTCCACTCCTCCCATTTTTTCTCCATCTTCTGTGCATCATCGTCGTCAAAAGCAACATAAACGGCAATAATGTTCTCTGATATCGACTTGGCATACCCGATCGTATTTAAAACGACCCGATTAACCCCTGCCACCGGGACAACGATCACATTTCCTTTGGTCACTGGCGTCTCTGCTATCGGATCAATCCGCAGTTCATTAGCCATATTCAGGTAATGCTTGTGGATACGAATAAAGAAATAGATAACAACCGGAAGGAAAAGGAATATGATCCATACTTGTGAAAATTTTGTAATCAAAAAGATTAAGCAGATGGAGAACGTTGTGATCATTCCGATTGTATTGATTAAAAAGCTGATAGCCCAACCCTTCGGTTTCATTTTCCACCAGCGGCGCATCATTCCTGTTTGGGACAAGGTAAACGGAATAAACACGCCTAAAGCATACAAAGGAATCAGGCCTTCCGTATGTCCCTGAGCAATAACAATTAAAATAGCCGATAAAACACCGAGTACGATGATCCCGTTTGAAAACCCGAGTCGATCCCCTCTGGCGGTAAACATACGGGGCATAAATTTGTCTTTTGCCATCATGTAGGCAAGCAGCGGAAATGCGGCATAGGCTGTATTCGCAGCGAGAAATAAGATCAAAGCCGTAGAAGCTTGTATGGCATAATACATGGGCCCCCGGCCAAACGTGGAAGCGGCGATTTGGGAAACGACGGTTTCTTCAGGTCTCGGTGTAATGCCATAGGTATAGGCTAGAAAACTAATCCCCATAAATAAGCTGCCTAAAATAAGTCCCATCATCATCAGGGTTCTTGCCGCATTTTTCTCCGCCGGTGCCTTGAAGTTAGGTATTGCATTAGATACGGCCTCAACCCCGGTCAATGCGGAACAGCCGGAACTGAAAGCCTTAAGGAGTATAAATAAACTAATTCCCGAGATTGCCATATCATGAGTTTGGGGCGCTGCAGAAACACCGCCTGCAGCATATTTATATAACCCGCTCAGGATAAGAAGCACAATTAGAGTGACAAACAGGTAAACCGGATAAGCAAGGATAGAAGCCGATTCCGTGATTCCCCGTAAATTCATGATGGTCAAAAAAGCAATCATCACAATAGCAATGAGAACACGATGGTCGTGAAGGCCAGGGAAAGCGGATGTGATCGCATCGGTTCCAGCAGAAATACTAACAGCCACAGTTAAAATATAATCAACTAATAAGGATCCCCCTGCTAATAAACCGACAGGCACCCCCAGATTCTCCTTCGATACGATGTATGCCCCGCCCCCCGTCGGATAAGCATATATGGTTTGGCGATAGGAAAGAATTAAAATCGTTAATAACCCTAATACAGCAATGGAAATCGGAATGGAATACCATAATGCCACAAAACCTACTGTCATTAAAACCAGCAATATTTGTTCCGTGCCGTAAGCAACAGAAGACAGTGCATCCGATGATAATACGGCAAGAGCCTTAAATTTGCTCAACTTCTCTTCCGCGAGTTCTTCGGATTTCAAAGGACGACCGATTAAGAACCGTTTCAAAGCAGACATCATCTTGAATGCTTCCCCCTTTTGAAGCCGATTCTCTGCTTCATGATTTGGATATTTTACCCGATGTTGCTGTGTTTTTATCCACATTAAATATCAACTCCTAAAGTCACAAACGGTTGTACATCTTCAAATCCTAAAGAGACATAAAAAAAGAAGCCTGACAGAAGAGGACTCTTCTCGCGGCTTCCTGGGTACGGCAAAAAAACCGTATCTTTCGCACGACAAAATCGCCTCTCTTTTTACGCTTACGAGGTTAGCTGACGGATTCGGACGTAAGAGTCGCCCTATTCTAAGCAAATGTACAAATGTACGGGATTGCTTTAGAAATTCACCCCAAAGTAATAAGCGGTGTAACAACCTTGCCCATTACCGAATGGTTCCCCCGATCCCCTAAAGGACTCAGCGATAAAGACGCATTTCATTTTTGATATCCCGGTTTTTGGCAATAAAAAGCCACAGAGGCGCTTCCCCTGTGGTCACGTTAGACGATCACAGTTTCCCCATCTCCTCCACACAACGCTTACGAGGTTAGCTGACGGATTCGGGTGGTGAGAGTTGCACCCTACCTCGGACAAAAACACTACCGATGTTTGTGTCCAAGGATTCACCCCTTCAAACTTTGATTTTTGGCTCTCACACCAATAAGCAAAGCTCGAGTTTGGTTCCCCCGCTTTCCCAAAGGGAAATTAAGCGAATTAGAATTAGAAACGTTATTTTGTTTTCATGAGTTGTATCATACGCTTATTCAAAAAAGCTGTAAAACAGATGAAATCAAGATATTAGACATCGTTTTGATAAAACGACGCGTGATACCGCTTACATATCATGCGGTCTTTTATTTCATGCTTTTTACTCGATGAATCGCGTTTTTTCTTTTCCCCAACAACCAAAAAGCCTTCATCTCACGATCCCTCTTATAGAGGAAACGTAAAAAGAAGGCTTGATTAGGGGGGCGACAGCTAAGAAATCTGCACACCTTTTTTAAGTGATTTAAAGTCGATGTTCGAGTTTAAGAGCAACGGCAGTATCTTCATGCTGCTTACCATCGGAGCAAGACACTGTCGGCAAATCGGCTGACATTCAAAGGCAAAGTTGTCACGAATCCAACCCTTACAGTCTTCATTTTCACATGACCAAATCATCGTATTTTCCGTAGGGATATCCTCTAACAATTTTTTCCGAAAATACATGATGAACCCCTCCTTATGATCCAAAAGAAAAGCTGCCCTCCATATTTGTTAGGGCAGCTTGCTTTGGGTTTACAGCTTTACAACATTTTCGGCTTGCGGACCGCGATTTCCTTGTACGACATTGAATTCAACACGTTGACCTTCATCTAACGATTTGAAACCATCGCCTGTGATTGCACTGAAATGCACGAACACGTCGTTGCCGCCTTCCACTTCGATAAAACCAAAACCTTTTTCAGCATTAAACCATTTCACTGTACCTGTTTGCATAATATGACCTCCAAATTTTTATTTAACATGTACTTTTTATTTTTGGAAACAAATAAAAAATTCACACATTGAAAAAGGTACCATCGCACAAATGATAACCCTTTGCAATATGTGAATCAAGGTTTCAAATATATGATTAAAGTAATCATACCACACTCAAACGCAAAGGGCAAGTTTTTCTCTCCTCCACAAACCAAAAAGCCCTCGTCTTACGATTCTCCGCAAAGAAGAACCGTAAAAAGAAGACTTTGTTAGGTCCATTGGATTTCCTCAGATCTGCAGCTCCCCAAGCTTAATCAGCTCGACAACCGCTTGCGAACGCCCTTTTACATTTAATTTCTGCATGACGTTGGAGATATGGTTGCGTACGGTTTTCTCACTGATAAACAGCTGCTGCGCGATATCTTTCGTCGTTTTGTCCTGCACCAGCAGTTCAAATACTTCGCGTTCGCGATTGGTGAGTAAAAATTTACTTTTGTGATCGCTGCCCTTCAAATGTCACCCCTCCTTGCCCGGGTTTTTGTATCAATACAAGGTCTAGGGATACAGTCAGATTCAGTTTATGAAGGATCACGTATACTGGTGCGGCAACCGTCCAAAAATGGGCGAGACGATGAGGCATCGCAGCTATTGGCGGGGAATCCGCCAGGGTACGGTTTTCCGGCATACGGTTATGGTTACATCTTAAGATACCCAACATGGAATGGATCTACTGAAGTGCCGCTATGGATCAGGCTTGTCCGTTCGCTTGCGCTTTCACGATAGCCGAGCAATATTTGCAGCGAATCGCTTTCTTCGGGATCTCGGATAAACATTCCGGGCATTCCTGCAAGCCGGCTTTCGGATCGGGCTTTGCCTCCTCCTTCTTGCGCAGTCGGTTCAATTGCTTCACGGCAATGAAGATGACGAACGAAATGATCAGAAAATCAAGCATTGTGCTGATAAACAAGCCGTAGTTTAACGTCGGCGCCGACGCTTTCTTGGCATCTTCCAGCGTAGCGAAAGACCGGCCGTCCAGACTGATGAACAAGTCCTGGAATTTTACACGGCCCAGCAGCAGGCCGATCGGGGGCATAACCAAATCGTTGACGATGGACGTGACCACCTTGCCGAAGGCGCCGCCGACAATAACCCCGATCGCCAAATCAATCATATTGCCCTTCATGGCAAACTCTTTAAATTCTTTCCAGACCGTTGCTTTCATCTCGTTCAAACCTCCGTTTTTTTTATTAGTTTATAACAACAAACAAGCTCCCGCAAAGTTTGTGCTTTGCTGGAGCTTGCTCTGGTTTGGTTATTTAGAGATAAACATCTGTGTGAACATTTTGCCGCACGGACCGCCGTCGACGATGCCGACGCCGATGTGCGTGAAATCGTTACTCAATATGTTGGCGCGGTGTCCGGACGAATTCATCAGCGCTTGGTGTGCGGCCTCTACCCCTTTGTTGCAGGCGATATTCTCGGCGGCGTTGCGGTAGCTGATGCCGAACTGCTTCATCATATCGAAGGGCGAGCCATACGTCGGGGACTGGTGGGAAAAATAATTTTTATCCACCATATCCTGACTTTTCAACTTCGCCACATGGGACAACTGCGGATCGACAGTCAACGCCGGCAAGCCGGCCTGGGTACGCGCGCCATTGACCAAGTCGATCATCTGCTGCTCCTCCGCGCTAAGCTTGTTGTCGCTTGGCGGCTGCGGATTCGGAGCCGGAGCCGGGGTTGGCGTTGGCGTCGGAGCGGGCGCAGGCTTCTTCGGAATTTTCAAATTACCGTAAGCCCATAGGATCGATTGCAGCGTCTTATCGTCGACCGCCCCCGTTACCGGAAGGCCGTACGCCTTCTGGAACCTCTTGACCCCGTTCTCCGTGACGGGTCCGTAATAACCCGATATGGAGCCGGAGAAATAACCGAGCGACTTCAACATCCCTTGCACAGCGTAAACATCTGGTCCTTGGGCGCCTTTGCCGAAGGCGAACACCGTTCCTGAGACGGCAAAGCTAAGCAGCAGAGCGATCGTAAGCAGCAGTGTTGTTTTCTTCGTTCGTAATCGGTTAAACATGTGAATTTATTCCTCCTGAACAGAAGTGAGATGGGGCTGATCGATTGCCTACTTCCAGCATCCCCCGACGATTGCAATATTATGAACGGATATTCGGCCGGTTTCTCCACGCTTGCCGAAGCAGGCAGCAGGCGGAATCCGTGGAGCCGCGATCCGGTGAAGCGGAGCGGTATCGGCCGATCTGACGGACCGTATAAGAATGGGTTGTAGGGGAATGCGCGGATGCCGCAGGAGAAAGCGCCGCCGTTCTGCCGACAACGCAAAAAGCCTGCTTCTCCCGGAAGGAAGAAGCAGGCTTACCGCGAATCGGAAGTTGGCTTATTTCTTGCGCACCAGTGAAACAAGCAGAGACGCTGCGCTCAGCACAACGGCTGCGATCGATAAGTAAAGCGGCGTGTTCGATGCCCCGTCAGTCGAAGCTGCGGCTGGCGAATCGCCCGCTGACGGCGCTGCGGTATGTCCGTGGCTATCGGCTGCCGCACCTGCCGGCTTCGCATTCACCTTCGTCACGGAAGCCGGCTTGTCCGAACCTTCGGCGCCGACCCATTCGACTACGCTGCCGTCTTTATAAGTCTGATACGCCTTCCACGTAATCGCGGTAGCCGTATCGGCGACTTTGCCCTGCATGTAAAATTCGCCGAATTCCGTTGGTCCAAGGCCTTCTCCGGTTGCCGTCCAGATGACGCCGCTGATTTTATCGCCTTCTTTGGTCAGCTCGTACTTCCAGCCGGGCTTCGGCTCGAAGCGGGAAACGGTTACCGCGTCCAGCGGAAATTTCACTTCAACCTTTACGGTCGGTTCGTTTTTTTCCGACGGTACGCGGACAGTGAATTTCTCATAGCTTCCCTGTGTCGTTTCTTTCGGTTCCACGGTCACGTGAGCGCTTGCTAAGCCCGACAACAAGAGAGATAAAAGCAGGACGAGTCCAAACGTGAATGGCAGCTTTTTCATTTCCAAATTATCCCCTTCCCTGGTTACAACGATCAGTATTTCCATTCGTAATATATCGTAAACCGCTGCTTGGAAGAATGACTCAACCGGGCTATTTTTCGTTGTCTTTTTGGACGTTTTGTGACTGAGCGCATTCGGGCATGATCGCCTGCCGCTTCTCGCGCTACTCCGGCCAATCAGAGTTGACTTTCCTGGGCCAACCGCACCACCCGCTGCCCGCCTTCCGCCAGCATCGATCGGATGAACGGCAGCTGTTTGCGATAATGTTTACGCCAGCTTTGCGCCGGGCTCGAGGCATTGGCGGCATGGCACAAGAAGAACAAGCTGACTCTGGCTGCCGCGATGGGCATAATGGCTGCTTCCTCCTCGGTCAACTTCCCGTAGCCCCGGAGAAAACAACGATCAAACGTATCCGCATGCTCGGGAAGCAGCAAGTTAATGACCCACAGCGCATAGGCGATGTCTTGAACACGCTGTCCATGCTGCATAAAATCAAAATCCATCACGAGGCAAACGCGGTCTTCCGCATAACACTGATTCCAAAAATGCCAATCGCTGTGAAGCGTCGTGCAAGGCAAGCCGCTTGCGGCATCCCCCCACTGATCCAGCACCCGCCGGGTCAGCTTCTCGGCCTCGGCCCGTTCATCCGCCGGTATACCGGACAAGCTGCGCATCCGCTCAAGCGCTTCCGTATAATAGGCCGCATCGGCATAGAACGACCACGAAGGACGGGGGCCTGCCGGAACTTGGACAAGCGATTCGTGAAACGCTCTTAACATGCGGGCGCTCTCAAAAACCTGCGCTTCTCTGCATTGAAACGAATCCGCGCTTACGAACGGAGTCACCTGTACCAGTTTTTCCTTATATCGGATAAACGGATCGCCTCCCACCGCCGTCAACGGGCACGCAGCGGGAATGCCGTTCGCACGCAGAAGCGCAATTGCCTGCCGGACATGCCCCAAATGCTCCGGAGCGGCAGAGCGGTTCAGCACCCGGACCGCAAAGGTTCCGTCGGACGTTGTCATTTTCATGTTCACATTGAATGAACCGCCCAGCATACCGTCAAATCGGATGAATCTGCCCAATTGGAATCGCTCGCATACGAACTCCAGCAGCGCGTCGTCGAACGGTTTAGAAGGTTGGGAGCTTTCCATAGCGTTCACTCCTTGACTTGGAATAGGTGACCCCAAATGCTTCACCTCATAACCACTGCCAAACTTATTGGTACTACACTATATTCGCCTTCTGCAAAATTTTAATAGGATATATGCGTATTTAATAAAATTTTACAGCCTATCCACGAATGCACCTATCATTCCCAATCCATGAGACATATGCATGAGTATAGGTACGCCCCATCCTGATTGGAGGTGAAGTCTTGAAAAAAAGCAGACGCGCGTTACCTAAAAAATCCGTAATTCCGCTCAAAAAAAGAACGGCGTACAACGAAAGCACGAGTCCGAAGTCATATGCCGGAATCCGAAAACGGCGGGCTAAGGCGGGCCCGCTCCGTTTGATTCTTCCCAGATCCGGGCTGGAATTCCCCGCTCCCCCCCTTCAGGTTCTGATGGTACTCGATCAGTTGAATATCGGCGGGACGGAAACCTATACGCTGTCTCTAACGAGAGAACTGCTTCGAAAAGGAGCCTCCGTCTTGATCGCCGCCAAAAAAGGAAAGCTGCTGGAGCCATTCCTGGGGCTCGGCTGCCCGGTATACGAGATTGATTTCGTCGGGGACGACTACGAGCGGGATGAGGCCAATCGCAGCGCCCACATGGCCATGCTTCAATCGATTATTCGAACGGAGAAGATCGATCTCGTCCATGCCCATCAAGTTCCCTCCGGGATCGTAGCCCTGGAGGCGGCTCGAACGCTGCGGGTGCCGTTCCTGTTTACGGTCCACGGCACTTACTATGATCCCGCATTTTTAAGCGTTCTAAGAAGAAGCGCGACCGTAACCTGTGTCAGTCCCGCCGTCTTGCGCATGCTTCAGAACGCGGGGATCCAGGCCTTTGTCGTTCCGAACGGCGTCGACCCATCGGAGTACCATCCCCTGGACACCGCTTACCGCTCTTATCTCAGGCGTAAATTAGGGCTTCCGCAGCAAGCCCCGGTCGTCATGTATGCAAGCCGCCTGTCGTGGGAAAAAGCGGACATTTGCGAAGAAACCATTCATGCTTTGACTCTGATGAAGCAAACCGACTACCCCGACCTGCAGCTGCTTATCGTGGGCGGCGGTAAGAAACAAGACGAAATCCAACAGATCGTCGAAAGCAAAAACGAACAAACGCAATCCCCGTTCATTCACTATGCCGGCGAGATTTTGAATATGAACGCCTATTATTCCATTAGTGATTGTGTCATCGGAACGGGAAGAATCTCGCTGGAGGCCATGTCATGCGAGCGCCCGCTTATTGCCGTAGGCAGCAAAGGCTTTTGCGGTCTCGTGAAACCGCAGCGGTACGAACAGATATGGAACTGTTGGTTCGGCGATCATGACGCCGATCTCCCCTTAACGCAAACCTTATTGACGGAACACGTGAGAAAAGCGCTGCATGAAGATCGGACGGACATCGTCCGGAACGTGCGGTCCGGAAGGTCGTTCGTGATCGACCGTTTCCATATTTCACAAACTACGGATAAGCTGATCGACGTGTACGCGCACATGCTCAAATCGAGGAAAGATGCCCGAATTTCCGATTTGTCGTGAATACATGTCGAATCGCTGAACTTGATGATGGAGTGATGACGTTGGAAGAGTACAGAATCGGTCCATGGGACCATCTGGAAGGTACAGTTGACCCGGGGATTGTCTTGGAACAATATGTTCCGCCCGAGCTGGAAGCGATCGCTTGGAAAGTCGCCGAGCTTTACGAGATGAAGGTCTCGGATATGACGCTTGTCACTTCGAAGCCTGACAAAGGCGGCGCTATCTGGAAAATGAATACCGATCGTGGTCCGCGCAGTATTAAGGTGCTCCACCGCGAACCGAAACGGAGCCTGTTCAGCGTCGGCTCACAGGAGTACTTGGTGAATCAGGGGGCACGGGTTCCGTCCTTGATTCGGACGAAGGATGATCGGCTTTATGTAGAGGCCGGCGGTAAGCTGTGGATCGTCACGGAGTGGATCGAGTCGCTCGTTCAGGCGTCCAAAATCGATTTGGAAGGCGCAGCCCAGCTATGCACAGGGCTTGGCGAATTCCACAAACTGTCGCAGGGCTACATTCCGCCGTTCGGCGCTGCGCGTTCGACCCGGCTGCCGAGATGGCCGAAATATTACGAGAAAATTATTGCCAAAATCGGCTGGTTTCGAGATATCGCCCAAGCGTACCCGGAACTGTCCGCCAGCTCCCGGTTGTTGTCAATCGTTGACGATTACGACCGGCAGGCCCGGGAGATTTATGAGAAGTTTAAACTGTCGTCCTATCCCCGGATGGCAGCCATGGGCGATCCCCATTGGGGCTTGGCCCACCAGGATTACGGTTGGTCAAACGGGCAGATGGGTCCTGGCGGGATTTGGATTATCGACTTGGACGGCGTGGCGTATGACCTGCCGATCCGCGATTTGCGCAAGCTGATCACCAGCACGATGGATGATATGGGAGTGTGGGATTTAACCTGGATTCGCGGCATGATTGAAGCTTACCATCAAGCCAATCCGATCGACCGTGAAACCTTCGAGCTGCTGTGGCTTGATATGGCGTTTCCGAATGAATTTTATAAACATGTAAAAGAAATCGTTTATCAGCCGACCCTATTCATGGAGACGGAATTGAACGGCATTTTGGACCGGGTTCTGATTGCCGAGAGCACCAAATGGCAGGCGCTGGCCGAGCTGGAGCAGGACAAAGCGAATTACGTCCCTGGCCATTATCCGGAGCAGGAAGCGGCTGTGCTGCTGCCTGTCGAACGGACAGAGCGCGTGCTGGAAGGCCAAGAGCTTCCCATGCCGGAACTGCTCCCGCCCGCTGCCATGGTCGAACCGGTTACGACCCAGCCAAATATCATTCCTATCAGCCCGATGGAGCCGGTCGCCGTTTTGCCTCTTATCGAAACAGGTCAACCGGCTCGACGAATCGCAGCGTCGCGTCCTCGACGTACCGCGAAGGACAAATCGCAACGTCGAAACGCGAAGGCCCTGCCGCCAAAGCGAAATACGAAGACCCGACCGGCTCGTCAAGACGTGAAGGTCCTACCGTTTGCTCGGGACACGAAGGCCCAACCGGCTGCACAAGACGCAAAGGCTCTACCGGTTGCTCAAGACGCGAAGGCCCAACCGGCTGCGAAACGCAGAAGGAAGCCGGCCAGCTCCCAGAAAAGGTCTGCAGCGAAAAAAAGCGTACTGAAAAAGCAAGCTGCAAAGAAACGAAGCGTCCAAAAAAGCGCCTCCCTGCTTAAACCGGCCGTACGCGTAACACCGCCCAAACGCCGGACGAAACCTGACCGCTCGAAGCAGGCCCTGAAGCTCGCACCCAAACAGAAACAAAAAACAAGCCAAACGAAGAAGCCCGCCGGCGTCTTCAACCCGAATAAAAATAGGGCCGGGAAAACGACTCGCGTTCGGAAACCCGCCGCCGCCAATAATCGAAAGGCAGCTAGGCGGTAACGGACATTTTGAGACAGGATGGTGAGCTAAGAGTGAATGTATTGATGATTTGCACGGAAAAACTGCCTGTACCGAACATCCGAGGCGGAGCGATTCAAACGTACATCGTCGGAGTGGCCGGTTTATTGAATAAGCACCACAACCTTACGATTCTCGGACGAACGGACCCCGAATTACCGAATGACGAAGTGGTCAACGGAGTCCGTTATGTCCGTGTCCCTTCCGATGGCCTACTGGAGGTATACGCCGAAGGTGTGCTGGACTTCGTTTCAAGATTCGGCGGGAACTATGATCTGATTCATATATTTAATCGGCCGAAGCTTGTATTGCCCGTAAGGAAGGCAGCGCCCAGCGCCAGAATCGTATTAAGCATGCACAACGATATGTTTAACTCCGCCAAAATTCATCCCAGCGAAGGCGCCGCCGTCGTCGAAGTGACGGAGCGTATCATCACGATCAGCAACTATATCGGAAATGAGATTGCCGCTCTTTTTCCAAATGCGAGGGCTAAAGTGAAGACGGTTTATTCCGGAGTCGATTTAAACCGGTTTTCCCCTTGGTCGGAATCGGAATCGTCGCATCGCGATAGAGAGACGATCCGGTCCGAATACGGACTCGGATCTAAAAAAGTAATTTTGTTCGTTGGCCGGTTATCACGAAATAAAGGTCCGCATGTTTTGGTGAAGGCGATGTCCCAGCTCTCGCATAAGGATGCTGCGCTTGTCGTTGTCGGAGGTGCCTGGTACAGCGACAACTCGATCAGCGATTATATCGCTTACGTACGGGCGCTTGCCGAAAAATCACCGATACCCGTCATTACGACCGGTTATGTGGAAGCTCACGACGTACACCGCTGGTTTAATGCGGGAGATGTGTTTGTGTGCACCTCGCTGTGGCAGGAACCGCTGGCCAGAGTTCATTACGAAGCGATGGCAGCCGGGCTACCGTTTCTTACTACGGCAAGGGGGGGCAATCCCGAGATCGCAGCCGATCCGTTCGGCAAGCTTATTCAGAACCCGGAAGATCCGGCCGAATATGCCCAGAAGCTGAATGTGCTGTTATCGGATCTGCAATCGGCTCGTCGTCACGGACTCCAAGGCCGCCGTTTTGTCGAGAAGGGCTTTACTTGGGACCGGGTGGCCAGGGACATCTTAACCGTCTGGCAGCCGTAACCATGACGCTCTCCCTATCCGCCATGCAAGCTGAGCTTGCATGGCGGAGGACCGGAGGTTTGGCTGCAGCGCGCGTCCGAGCCACGAAACACTTATAGCCTCATTCATAAACGGTCTCTATGGACCGTAAATAAAAGAGGCCTGCAGGCAGGAGGCTTGTTCGATTTATTGGGCTGCGCGATTGGAGAGACGGGCGAGTGGCGCTGCTTGCCCGTCCCTCCAATCGCGCAGCAGCGGAAAAGAGTGGATCGTTTCAAGACGAAATTACAGCAGGTTAGTCAGTTTCGTCCTCATCTTCATCTTCATCTTCATCTTCGTCCCCGTCTTCTTCTTCGTCTTCATCTTCATCTTCATCTTCATCTTCGTCCCCGTCTTCATCTTCATCTTCGTCCCCGTCTTCATCTTCGTCCCCGTCTTCGTCTTCATCTTCGTCCCCGTCTTCATCTTCGTCCCCGTCTTCGTCTTCGTCTTCGTCTTCATCTTCATCTTCATCTTCGTCTTCGTCTTCGTCTACGTCTCCGTCTTCGTCTTCATCTTCGTCGTCATCTTCATCTTCATCTTCATCTTCGTCTTCGTCTTCGTCGTCTTCGTCGTCATCGTCGTCGTCGTCTTCGTCGTCATCGTCGTCGTCGTCTTCGTCGTCATCGTCGTCGTCGTCATCGTCGTCATCGTCGTCGTCCAATTCTAACTTTTCTGTTTCGCCGTCAGCCATCTCCACTTCTATTTCTTCAACTTCCTCCCAGTCCACTTTGCTCATCAAAGCAGATACCCCTTCGTCCAAGGAGTAATTGATCTTATCGCCGTTCGCAAACTCAATTTCAACTTCAGCAGCATCAGGGTAGGCAGCCAGCCACTGCTTCACTTTTTCGGTTTTAGACAAAACAACCATTCCTCTCCATGTTCGTCTCGAAACTTTTTTGGTTAGTTTCACTGTATACTATGATCTCGTAGATGCAATGTATAGGCTAGTTATAGAAGACGAAAGCGGATATTTACCAACTTATTGTTATTTACACAACAAATGCACATACACACATATTTAGGTGCTCATCCGCGAATACCCTTACGGGGTATAGATGCTTTACATAACATTTATAATAAAGCACCTAAGTCACAAGGAGTAAAACCATACGGAGCAAGAAAAAAAAGAATAAACCCGAGCAATTTGGGGATCACCAAATTGCTCGAAATTTGTATCATGCTGGAGGGACGGGCAAATGAACATTTTGATTGTAGGCATGGGTTATGTCGGCGTCACGACCGGACTCATCTTGGCTGAGCTCGGTTGGAAGGTAACCGGATTCGATACGAACGAGGCCAAGCTGAACCGTCTGGCCGTAGGAACCCTGCCCTTCTACGAGCCCGGCTTGGACGTTCTGCTTGAAGAACACAGCCGTGCAGGAAGCATCTCGTTTACCTCCGATTTTGAAACCGCCCTGCGGGAGCATCCGATCATTTTTTTATGCGTCGGCACTCCGTCCCGGCCTGATGGAAGCGCCGATCTGCAGTTTATACGGCAGGCTGCCGAACAGATCGGTTCCCTGATGACGGAATACAAGCTCGTAGTTATTAAAAGCACCGTTCCCGTAGGCACGAACGAACAGGTTGTCCGGTGGATCGGCGAGGCGCAGCGGGAGCCGGTTTCGTTCGATGTGATATCCAACCCGGAGTTTTTGCGAGAGGGCAGCGCTCTGCACGATGCGCTCCATCCCGACCGCGTCGTAATCGGCAGTACGAACAAGCAAGCGACCGCAATCATCACCGCTTTATACAAAGATATGACTTGTCCCCTGATTGTCACCAAGCCGCAAACCGCGGAGATGATCAAATATGCGGCAAACGCTTTTTTGGCGACGAAAATCTCCTTCATCAACGAGCTTTCAAGGCTCTGCGACCGGCTCGGGGTTTCCGTTACTGATGTGGCTCATGGGATGGGAACCGACCCTCGCATCGGACCGCACTTTCTAAGGGCAGGCATTGGCTTCGGCGGATCCTGTTTTCCCAAAGACATTCAAGCGCTGCTGTATACCGCAAAAGAGCATGGCAGCGAGATGACGCTGCTGAACAGCGTCGTCGCCGTGAACCAAACGCAAATCTCTTACGCCGTGCATAATTGGGAAAGAACCTTCGGATCCTTTCGCAATAAAACCGTAGCCCTGCTAGGTCTGTCCTTCAAGCCTGAAACAGACGATCAGCGTGAATCCCCGGCACTTTCCGTTCTGAAGCACCTGATGGAAGAGAAAGCCATCGTTCGCGTACATGACCCTGTCTCCAAGCTGCCGGCCGACATGGCATCCGACCGCGTCCGCCAGTTCGAGACGCTGGAAGATACGGTCGCCGCTTGTGACGCTGTCATCCTTTGCACGGAGTGGAAGCAGTATACGACGGCAGATTGGGGCCTGCTGAAAGAAAGCATGAGGCAGCATTACTTTCTTGACGGAAGAAATGCGCTGGACGGTAAGCGGATGAGCTCTCTGGGGTTTAGCTACCGATGCCTCGGAAATCCGTGAGGAGAGATGACGCTATGAAAATATTAGTGACCGGAGCGGCCGGATTTATCGGCTCCCATCTATGCGAGAGGCTGCTTCAAGATGAGCGTGTCGAGGTAATCGGCCTGGACGCTTTCGTTCCTTCGGCGTCCCCCATATGGATGAGGGAAAGAAATTTACACGCATTGCTCCGGCATCCGCGCTTTACTTTGGTCAAGATCGATTTGCGTACCGTCAGCTGGGATCAGCTTCTCCCTAACGTCGATATCGTCTTCCACCTGGCGGGAATGCCTGGCGTACGGTCAAGCTGGGGGGAAGATTTCAAAACCTACATTGCCCACAATATCGCAGCGACGCAGCGATTGCTGGAAGGGTGCAAACGGTATAGCATCCGCAAATTTATTTATGCTTCCACCTCGTCGGTTTATGGCCAGAAGACGGGACCGGTTGTGGAATCAGCCGTCGTGGAGCCGCTGTCTCCGTACGGCGTCAGCAAATTAACGGGGGAGCATCTGTGCAAGGTGTATGCTTATAATGAACAACTGCCCTTGGTCATTCTCAGATTTTTCACGGTATACGGACCCAGACAGCGTACAGACATGGCTTTCCATCGGTTTATTCGGCGCATGCTGGAGAACAAGCCGATCCCGCTATATGGAGACGGGCGCCAATCTCGCGATTTCACCTATATAGCCGATTGCGTGGATGCGGTAGCCAGGGCTGCTTACGCCGATGGATTAATCGGGGAAACGATTAATATCGGAGGGAAGGAAAGAGCCTCTGTTCTGGAATGCATTTCCATCATCGAAGAGCTGTTCGGACGTAAGGCGGACCTTCAGAAAGTCGGAGACATTTATGGAGAACCGAAGCAAACGTGGGCGGATATCGGAAAAGCGCAGTCGCTGCTCGGCTACCAGCCTCAAACCGACCTGCGCACCGGGCTGGAAGCGGAATACCGGTTCTTGCGCGATCTGTACAGGGTCCAGTAAGGCTGAATAAACCCGCTTTCCATAGGAGGAACCAGTTCCGCCGGGGAATGCGGGTTGATTTAGAGGAACCCGTTCTGCCGGGGAATGCGGGTTAATTAGCGGCCGTCGCCTTGAGACATATTCTGGGTTAGCCCATGACGAACGGCATAGGCGGTCAGCTGAACGCGATTGTCCAAGGCGAGCTTGCCCAAAATGTTCTTGATATGGTTCTTGACCGTATTTTCGGAGATGACGAGCGTTTCAGCGATTTGCCGATTGCTCTGGCCGGTCGCGACACAGCTCAAAATTTCTAGCTCCCGCTGCGACAGGACGCTTGGAGGAGCTTCGTCCGATGAAGTCCTGCCTTCGGAGCGAAACGACTGAAACAACCGGTCAGTAATGACCCTGGAAATTTCGCTGTTCTCGTCCAGCAGTCCTCGCAAATAGTGAACCCAGTCCTCGGGGTTCATGTTTTTGAGCAAGTAGCCTTGGGCGCCGTAGCGCACTGCGGTAAACAGATCGGCCACGTCATCGGATACCGTCAGCATAACGATGCGAATGTGCGGATACAACTGCTTAATCCGTTTGGTCGCCTCGAGTCCGCCGCCATCCGGCATGCGGATATCCATCAGCACAACGTCAGGCAGCAGCTCGCCGCACCGCACCACCGCCTCGCTTCCGCTCGCAGCCTCCCCGATCCATTCAAAGTCGGGCTCTCCCTCAATGAGCGCCCGTACCGCACGGCGGGCCAGCGGATGATCGTCGGCCACCAATACCCTATAGTTCATGACATTCTCCCTTCCCGCATCGGACCGGTCAAGATGAGCTCCGTCCCGGTACCCGGCGACGAGCGCAGGAGCAGCTCAGCCCCCAGGTCCATTGCGCGTTTGTTCAAAATGGACAGCCCGTAACGGTTTACGGCCACACCGTCCGACATGTCGAAGCCGAGGCCGTTATCGGCGATCCGCAGCCGCCACCGCTGGCCGTCCTCCGTCCGGGCAAGCTCGAGCCAAGCTTGGTCGGCGTTCGAATGCTTGCGAATATTCGTGAACGCTTCCCGGACGATGGAGAACAGCGCCACCTCGGCAGACGGCGGAACGTTCTCTTCCGCCGGTTCGACCAGCCAATCGACCGCAATGCCGGTCAAGCCGCTCCACTCCTCCAGCCAGGCTTGCAGCCTCATAGCAAAGCCGGCCCCTTCTTCCGGGACAGTCCGCAGGTTGAAGATCACTTGCCGCAAGTGGTGGTCAATCTCGGAAACCGCCTCCCGCGCTTCGGAGATTTGACCTTTCGTCAGCTGTACGTTCAAGAAGAACAGCACTTGCGCGATATTATCGTGCAGCTCTTCGGCGAGACGCTCCCGCTCCTCGTAGACCGCCCGTTTAGCCTGCTCCCTCGCCAGCGTATCGTTCATTCGAGCGATACGTTTGAACATCCAAGTGGCGAACACGAAGGACATCAGCAGCGTCAGCAGCGTGATATATAGATTGCCTGTTTCCATCGATAAAGAATCAAGCAGAAAGTCGTGCCGGACGTATTCGAATCCTCCGATCAGCAGCGTAGGCAGCAATATCGTCAACCATTTCAGCGTTCTCATGGACATGATGATTCCGTTCCCACACTTTCATTGAAAATTAAGGCGTTGCAGAGGGCCGCCTTCAAATTCGCGGACGCTGCCATAACGTTAGTTACATTATAATGGGTTTTCTCGAACAAGCCAGCTGAATCTGAAATTTTCCGCATACAGACACAATTCGCCCTCATGCGAGTCACTTGCCCGAAAGACGCTTCAGCAAGCCAAAGACGCCGGGAGACGAAGCTCCTGACGTGGTTGCGCAGACTTTACTTTACCATTCGAACGAAGCTTGTTTTGGATACTCTGAATGATCGTTTCAGAACGCCCCATATAAGGAGTAATCGCCGTCTCATCAACTGGATACTGAGCAAGGAAGGCCTTCACATTCACCCGTTCAAGGATAGATTTCCTTTTTCATTCCCGCACTGAAGTTTTGCATACGAGTCTCACAATCTAAAATATGAGAATTGCATGTTGGTTGCTTGGACGGATGACATTTATTAAAAAGTTAGGTGCCGAAAGCTGCCTTATCGCTTGTTAAGCTTCTTCATGGATAACCTTTCTTCCCTTTCAACTTCAGGATATGCGGCGCCGGAATCCATAGGATAGACATGACTAGCAACTTCATTTAAAGCATATTCATGTAAATCTGTTAAACCATTCACTTGCGTCCACATTGACAAACGAACGACATCCCGCTAAAATTTTAGTATCTGGTACTAATACTTGGTACTGGTATTAACCAACATATTCTTGCATACATGAACAGTGACCCCATTTTATTCGATCGAGGTGTTTAATCATGTTTACCGAACCTGTTCTCCCGATGTCCGGGCCGCGTTACCGTTCCCGGATGACCGCTATCGGCAGTTATGTGCCTGAGCGCATATTGACGAATGCCGAGCTTGAACGCATGATCGACACGAGCGACGAATGGATCGTACAGCGCACCGGTATCCGCGAACGCCGCATCGGCGAGCCTGACGAGTTCACGAGCCGTCTGGCCATTCGAGCCGTGCAAAATATGCAGGAGCGCTACGGCGTGGCGCTGCACGATGTCGATCTGCTGCTGGTTTGTACGAGCACGCCTGACTTCTCGTTTCCTTCCACCGCTTGCCTGGTGCAAGCGCACTTCGGCATCGAGCAGACGTTTGCGCTCGATTTGAGCGCGGCTTGCGCGGGCTTCGTCTACGGCCTGCATGTGGCGGACGGGATGATCGCTTCCGGCATGCACCGGAAGGCGCTCGTCATCGGCGCGGACGCGCTGTCCAAAATCGCCGACTATACCGACCGCACGACCTGCATCCTGTTCGGGGACGGGGCAGCTGCCGTGCTGCTCGAGCGGACGGACGATCCCCGCTCGGAGCCTGCGTTTTTCAGTTATACCGCAGGCAGCGACGGCAACGGGGCGGCGCATCTGTACCGCTCGAACACAGCGGCAAGCTTGAACGGCGCCCCCCTGCGCGGAGACGGAAAGCTCGTTCAGAACGGGCGCGAGGTGTACAAATTCGCCGTGCAAACCGTCCCAAAGGGCGTTGCCGAGCTGCTCGCCCAAGCCGGCTTGACAACTGCCGACATCGATTGGTTCCTCCCCCACAGCGCCAACCTGCGCATTATCGAATCCATCTGCGACAAAACCGGCATCCCGCTCGAACGAACGCTGCACACAATCGAGCTTTACGGCAACACATCGGCGGCCACCATCGGGCTGGCCATGGATGAAGCCGTTCGGATGGGACGGTTCCGGGACGGGGATCGGCTGCTGCTCTTCGGCTTCGGCGGCGGCTTCGTCCACGGCGGGCTATTGATGCGGTGGTGCGACCTGAGGGAAGGATAAACGCGGAACATCCGGACGAATGCCTACGACACCTGTCCATACCGCCCGACGATCCCCGACATATGCTGTATAAACGATCGTCACAGGTAAGGATCGATAACAGATCGAGGAGGGATCGTCGTGTATCCTCCCTACGTGGGCATTCTCGTGAATGATAACGAACTCCGTAAAATCCCGTTGGGAACTTGGAAATACGAAGCTATTGAACATTATGAAGAGGCGGGAAAAAAATACGGATTCACCCCCTGCTTCTTCAGGATTTGCGATCTTCGCGCCGGGCAAAAGACGGTGAAAGCCTACGTAAAGCAGCTCGAAGGTTATGTACGGCGGAAAATCCCCGCTCCGCTTGTCATACACAACCGGGCGATCTATCTGAGCAAATCCCAGGATCGCCGGTTGTCTTCCTGGGTTCGCGACGGCCGCCAGCTGTTCAACCGCTGGAACCGGTACGGCAAGCTGCGCATCCATCAATTGATGCTGGAAAACCCTTCGTTGCATCCGCACCTGCCGGCAACCCGACGAGCTACGCCGGACGGTATCGCACGATTGATGAAACGGTTCGACTCGTTGATCATCAAGCCGAACAACAGCAGCATCGGACGCGGCGTGATGAGAATGGACCGGACCCCAACAGGATGGAAGCTATCCTATCCGATTTCGTTCGGCCCGGTGAACCAAAAGTGGCGCACCGTCAGATGGAAAGGAACGCGGCTGCCGGCCGTCCTACGCAGCCGCCTCCGAAAAGAAACGTACATCGTACAGCAGCGATTGCCGCTGGCAACGTTTCAAGGAAGCCCGTTTGATCTGCGCGTCTCCGTGCAGCGGACGGCGGACGGAAGCTGGGATGTAACGGGAATCGTCGCCAAAGTCGCCTCCAAGCATACGTTCGTGACGAACGTCGCCCAAGGCGGCACGACTTACCAGCTGCCCCTCATCCTGCAAGAAGAATATGCTCACCTGGACCCCGAGGAAGTCGTACAGCGTATTTATAACTTCTCCATACTTGTCGCCTCCCATCTGTCCGATCGGCTTCCGCATCTGGCAGATTTGGGGCTGGACGTCGGAATCACGACGGACGGTTACCCGCTGTTTATCGAATGCAACGGTAAAGACCAGCGCTACAGCTTCCGCGAAGCCGGCATGCTGAGCGAATGGATCGCTACGTACGACAATCCGATGGCATACGCCAAATATTTGCTCGACGGCTGTTCCGGCCACGTTTGAACGTCCGAACATGAAGAAAGGACCGTTCACACCCAGGACGGTCCTTTCTTCATGTCTCGCCGCATATGGTGAACCAGGCGTCGCCTGATCGTTCGACCTTATGCCGGCACGGCGCTTCGAAGATGCCGCGGGGGGCCAGTGCCGCCTTATTCGCTCAGGGGGCCGATCGCAATCCAGTTTACGATCCCTTGAATATCGGCCGCCGATTTCAAACGAACGAGCTCGAGGATCGCGCAATCAGCCAGCTTTTCTTTCACAACGGCAAAGGCATACGACTGGCTTGACGTGGCTACGAGCACGTAGTTAGCGTCAGCGAACGGTTGATCGAACGTGACAAGCAGTTCGACTTTCTCCTCTTCCGTATACAGGTTGAACAGGCTTAATCCGAATTGCTGCACAACGGTTTGCCCCGCTATCGCTTGCACCGGACGCAGGTAGGACCGCGGGGAAGCTGCTTCGCTTTCGGTCACCATCCCGCTTTCCGGCGATAGCGCATGCAGCCGGAGCTTGTTCTCAGCCTCTTGCCGAGCGCTCTGGTCCTCTGCGACGGACTCGATCGTAAACGCTTCGGCCATCTCCGCAACCGGTTCGATGTACGAAGCATCGATGAACGTTTCCGCAGCCGAGTTCCCGGGAAGGATGACCGCTGCCTTCGTCTCCGTCTCGGCCGCTTCTAATTCGGCCTCCGGCGTTGCTTTAAGCTCCAGCTCGGCTTCAGCGGCCTCTTTAAGCTGCCTTGCCGCTTCGCTCGCCGAAAATCCGTTCAACAGCGTTTGGAGCGACGTGTCCAAATGAAGCATCGAAATCGTACCGGGGATCAAGTGGTACCCCGATAAGGTTTCCTGCATAATGTGCAGGCCGTCTATGGAATCGACGCTTACATGATCCGTCGATACCGCCCCGGCCGCCAGCTTTTCCGCCGTCACCGCACCCCTTTCAAGCGCCGAGCTGTTCACGGCGTTTGCGCTCAGCTTCTCCGACGTGACGCTGCCATCCGCCAGACGGTCGGTCGTGACGCTCCCGTCCGCCAGCTTTTGCGAGGTGACGCTGCCATCCGCCAGCCGATCCGTCGTCACCGATTCCGCGGCAAGCTGCTCCGTGCCGATCGCCCCCGGCGCCAGATGCGCGCCGCGCACCATCCCTTCCGCCAGGTTTACGCCGGTCACCGCACCCTCCGCCAGCTTTTCCGTCGTCACCGCGCCGTCATTCAGCTTCTCGCGCGTCACCGCACCGGTAACCAGCTGCTGGGTGCGAACGGAGGCTTTGCTCAAGTGCACGTGATGAATCGCGCCCGGGGAAACGTGTTCCGCTTGCACCGCTTCCCGGCTAAGCTTCTCCGACGTGACGCTCCCTTGCCCCAGCTTCGCCGAGGTGATCGCCAAATTCGTCAGCTTATCGGTCGACACCGCCTCGCTGGAAATTTTTGAAGTCGTGACGCTGTGGTTGCCGAGATGGCCGTTCAATACCGCGCCGTCATGCAGATGCTGCGAACGCACTGCGCCGATTCCCAGCTTGTCGGACGTGACCGCGCCGTCTTTCAGCTTCTCCGTCGTGAGCGAGCTCTCCTGCACATGCTCGGTACCGACCGCCTTCGGCGCAAGCTGTCCCGCCTGCACCGCCTGATCGGCCAAATGCTGCGTATCGACCGTACCGGCCGATACATGCTCGGCCTTGACGGCCCCTCTCCCCAGCTTCCGCGAGCTGACAGCTCCTTCCGCCAGCTTCGCCTCGGTCACGGCTCCTTCCGTCAACTGCGGCGTGCCGACGCTCGACGATGCCATCTTGTCGACGGTGATAGCGCGATCGGCCAAGTGACGGCTCACGATGACGCCCGGCTCCACGTGCCTCCCTTCGATAGAGCCGTCCTGTACGTGCAAGCCTTGCACCGCGCCTTTGACCAGCTTCGCGGAAGTGACCGTGCCGTCCTTCAGATGAGCGGTATGAACCGCTTCATCAACCAAGTGAATCGCTTCGATCTGTTTCGAAGCGACGTTGACGCCGCGAATAAGACCGGATGTCAAATGCTCGTTCAAGACGGCCCTCGGCTTCAATTGTTCCGCGCCGATACTCCAAGGCGCCATTTTCTCCTCCGTCACGGAACCGTCAGCCAGCTTATCGGTGCCTATCTCGCCGTCCACCAGCTTGGCCGCCGTCACGGACAAATCGCGCAGCTTCTCAGTGGTAACCGCGCCGTCCGAAAGCTTGGAAGTGTTGACGGCGCCGTTTGCCAAATTGCCCGAGAGAATCGCGCCGCTTTTGATTTTATCCGAGGTAATCGATTGATTTTGCAGCAGCTCTCCGGTAATGGCCTCATCCGCCAAATGATACGTATGGATCGATTGTTCGGCGATTTTGATCGCATCGATCGTTTTATCGGCCAGTTTCTCGGACGTGATGCTGTTATCGAGCAGCTTGCTGCCTGTGATCGCCCGGTCCTGAATTTTATCGGTCGTTATCGAATTCGTCGCCAAATGCTCCTGCGTCACCGCACCCCAAGCCAGCTTTTGCTGGTTTACGCTGCGGTCCGCCAGCTTGGAGGTATCAACGGCGTAGTCCGCCAACGTATCCTTGCCCAGGCTGCCTCGTTTAATTTTGCTTCCGTCAATCGCATAGCGCGCAATTTTCTCCGAGGTGACGGCTTCATCAGCCAAATCGTCCGTGTATACAGAAGCTTCCGCCTCAAGAGTCACATTCGAGGTCGATGCCCTCAACGAGCTCTCATCCGACGAGGAAATATTCGGTTCTTCCTTTGTAAGATTCGCGGCGGGCGTCCAGCTCATCGCATCTCCGTCGTTCCGCTTCTCCCGATCCTCATTCAACCAGCGTAATTCGTCATATAACGAATCGACCCGCTTTTGAGGGGGCTTTATTACATTGCCGGAATTCCGGCGGTTCACCTTTTTCATCCGGGATCCTCCTACTATGCCTTGTTCCTGCAGTACATCGCTGATGATGGTTAAGCAATCACTGCTAACATATGCATGCCCCTATACGGTGGTCATTCGCCCTGTGAAAAATAGGCGGTCGCGTACCAGCGCGGCGGTACGCCGGGATTCTACGCAGCGCCAGGTTCAAGCGATTCGCCTCATCCAGTTGTAATTCCGCGCTGAAATCCGCATAATGAGGGGGAACGACGGAACGTCACTTGCGGCCGTTAGCCGTCCCGTTCGAAGTTAACCAAGCGAAAGGATGATGGAAGGTGATTTCGCTGCAAACCGCCATCGAACGATATGCCGGGTTGGCTGTGCAGGTGGGCATTAACGTGCAGCCGGGCCAGACGCTGGTCGTTCACGCGCCGCTGTACAACGCCGATTTTGTTCGATTGATCGCGAAGAAAGCTTATGAGGCAGGCGCCAAACACGTGCATGTGGAATGGGACGACGACGAGCTGAAACGAATGAAATATTTGCTGGCGCCGGATGAGGCGTTTCATGAATATCCGCAGTGGAAGGCAAACGGGTACCTGGAAATGGCGGAGGCGGACGCCGCATTCTTAACGGTGTACTCGCCGACGCCCGACTTATTGAAGGACGTCAAGCCCGAGCGGCTGTCCGCTGCCAGCAAGGCGTACGGCTCGGCCATGCGCGAATACCGCGCTCTGATGCAAGCCGGTAAGATCAGCTGGGCGATTGTGTCGGCGCCTTCGCCGGGATGGGCGCAGAAAGTATTCCCGGGCTCCGGCGAGGAAGAGGCCATCCGCAAGCTGTGGGAATATCTCGTTCAGGCGGCGCGGGCCGACCGGGACGATCCGGTGCAAGCTTGGCACGACCATCTGCTGCAGTTGAAGGGGCATGCGGACCGCATGAACGCCAAGCGGTACGCGCGGTTGAAATACAAAGCTCCCGGAACCGAGTTGACGATCGATTTGCCCCCTGAGCATCAATGGGTGGCGGGAGGCATTCGCAATGCGAAAGGCACATTCTTCGTCCCTAACATTCCGACCGAAGAATTGTTCACCCTGCCGCACCGTGACCGTGTGAACGGCACCGTGGCGAGCACGAAGCCGCTGAACTGGAACGGCCAGTTGATCGACAAGTTCAGCATCACGTTCGAGAACGGCGTTGCCGTGGCCTGCACCGCGGAAACCGGGCTGGACACGCTGCAGCGTCTCATCGCGACGGATGCAGGCGCCGCACGGCTCGGCGAGGTGGCGCTCGTGCCGCAGCATTCGCCGATCGCAAGTATGAACGTGTTGTTCTACAACACGGGGCTCGACGAGAACGCTTCGTGCCACTTGGCGTTCGGCAACGCCTATCCGCTCTGCGTGCAGAACGGCACATCCATGAATCCCGAAGAGCTCGAGGGGCTCGGGGCAAACCTGAGCCTGCTGCATGTCGACTTCATGATCGGCTCGGACGAGCTCGACATCGACGGCATCACCGCAGACGGCGTGACCGAACCTGTTTTTCGCCGCGGCAATTGGGCGTAATATCCAAAAACCCTGACGACAGAAAGCTCCACCAGGGTCTTTGGCCAGATGTGCGGTAGGCTTGCTCAACCTTCCATCGATTCCTTATACCGGTAACAATCGGTCGTATGATCCATCACCATGCCGGTGGCCTGCATATACGCGTAACAGATCGTCGAGCCGACGAACGAAAAGCCGCGCTTCTTCAAATCTTTGCTCATCGCATCCGACTCCGGTGTGCTCGCCGGCACCTCGCGCAGCGACGCCCACCGGTTCCGTTTCGGCGCGCCGCCCACGAAGCGCCAGATGTACGCGTCGAAGCTGCCGAATTCCTGCTGTACCCGCAAGAACGCCTTGGCGTTCGTGACGGCGGAGCGGATTTTCAGCCGGTTCCGGATCAAGCCGGGATCGGCGAGCAGCTCCGACAGTTTCGCCTCGTCGTAATTTGCGACGACGGACGGCTCGAACCCGTCGAACGCTTCGACGTAACGGGCTCTTTTGCGCAGCACGGTGTACCAGCTTAAGCCCGCCTGCGCGCCTTCCAACACCAGCATCTCGAACAGCTTGCGATCGTCGTGAACGGGGACGCCCCATTCGTGGTCGTGATAGTTTATATATAACGGATCTTCATTCACCCATTCGCAGCGGTGTGTCATCTCTCCAACCTCCTGTATCCTCGCGGTTATTCCTACCTGTTATAGAACGTACGTTCCCGTATCATACCACAATTTCAGCCCGGAGCAAATATGCCTTTTGTTTCCGGTCCGCATACTTTTTCTTTGCCATGCGTATCAACTATGGAGAACCCAGTATACGATCCGGTAGGTGAAGATCATGATGAACGGCAAATATACCGTGTACGAGCAGCAAACCGCCAAAGCGCTGATCCGTTGGGAGAAGGAGCTGCTGAAGACGCCCGGCCTCTTCGAAAAAACGTCCAAAGCGGTGCAAACCCGGATTAACCAGGTGATTCCCGAGAAAGTGCATACGGCCATTACCGCCGCCGTCAAAGGCATCGTACGATCCGCCCTCTTCACGATGGACTATATCCCGAAGAACGAGCCGCTGGCCGCCGCTTCTCTTGCCGAACGGGATCACAAGGCGGCGGAACTGCTCGCTTTCTACAAAAAGCTGGCCGCGGCCGAGGGCGCCGGCACCGGAGCGGGCGGACTGCTGCTCGGTTTGGCCGATTTTCCGATCCTGATCGGCATTAAGATGAAGTTTCTGTTCGAGCTGGCCCACGTATACGGACATTCCACGCTCGACTACCGGGAGCGGTTGTACATCCTGCACATCTTTCAGCTCGCCTTCTCCAGCCAGGCGATCAAGCCGGCCCTGCTTCGCACGCTTGCCGAATGGCCCGAGACGTCGAAATCGCTGCCGCCGGCAGATTCCTTCGAATCGCACATCGACTGGAGGCAGCTGCAGCAAGAATACCGCGATACGATCGATTTCCGTAAAATGCTGCAGCTCGTCCCCGGCATCGGCGCCGTCGTCGGCGCCTGGGCCAATTACGGCCTGCTCGAGGAACTCGGCCAAACCGGCATGAACGTGTACCGGATGCGCTGGCTGGCTGCGCGGTCTTAGCCGGGACCGGACGCCCGGAGGAGCCGCCGCGGCGCGAATCGGAAGGCGGCGGCTCGCTTTCCCCGCCAAGCCTTCCAGCCGGGCGCTGCCTCGAGGGCAGGCAGGAAGGTTCGTTCGTGGCCGGACTGGCTGCAGCTTGACTTTTACATGCCATTGAATTATCTTAATATTAAGATTATTGCTTCCTTCAAATTGCAGAAAGGACGATACTTATGCCGAATGAACGCGATGAATCTTTACACTTATTTGTCGTCCTCTCCCGGGCTTGCGAATGGGTCACGGCGCACGCGCATCGGGACATCCGGCGGCATGGGCTGAATCCGACGGAATACGGCGTGCTTGAGCTGCTGTACCACAAGGGACCGCAGCCGCTGCAGCAGATCGGCGAGAAAATATTGATGACCAGCGGCAACATCACCTACGTCATCGATAAGCTGGAGCAGAAACAGCTTGTCGTCCGCAAGCCTTGTCCCGAAGACCGGCGGGTCAGTTTTGCCGAGATTACGGAACGAGGGGTTGCCTTCCTGAACGATGCCTTCCCTGCGCACCAGCAGGTCGTTGCGAATGCGGTGGCCGGACTCACATCGGAAGAGAAGCGGCAAGCGATCGCGCTGCTTAAGAAGCTGGGTATCAGCGCTAAAGAAAGTTTCAAGCTCCCCGCCGACTAACGCTCCGCGTGTCCGGCCGCACACTTATCTCAATATTAAGATATTAAGGAGACGATTGTTATGCAAATCATGGTATATCCCCCAAGCATGCAGGGTACCGGCGCTTTCGACGGAGGCAAAATCACCGAGCGGAAGCCGGTCGGATTTCCCGGCGAAGGCTCGGTCGTGAAAGGAGTCGGACCGCTTTTTTACTGGTCTTGGGCATTCTCCAAGCATGAAGGGTACATCGGGCTGCATCCGCATCAAGGGTTCGAGATCATGACGTACGTCATCCAGGGCAAAGCCGAGCATGGCGATACGCTCGGCACCCGCAGCGTCGTCGGCCCCGGCGGTGCGCAGGTGATGCAAACCGGCTCGGGCGTCTCGCACGAGGAACGGTTCATCGGCCCCGATATGGAGGGCTTCCAGATTTGGTTCGAGCCTGAGCTGCGCGCTGCCATGCAGCGGAAGCCGACGTACAAGCAGTTCGAGCATGAGGAGTTCCCGATCCGCCAAGCGAACGGCGCCGTGCTCAAAACGGTGATCGGCGAAGGCTCGCCCATCGAGCTCGTCGCCGACGTGCACGTCTGGGACATCGAGCTCGAGCCGGGCGCTTCCTATACGCATACCATCCCCGGCGGACGTACGCTGACGGCGCTGGCCATTCGCGGCCAAGGCGCGTGGACGCAAGCGAACGGCTCCGATACGGCGTTCAACCACCAAGACTTCATGACGATGCGAGCCGACCAACCAACCGAAGTGACATTGAAAGCGGGCGACAACGACAAGTTGCGCATGATCTGGATCGAGGTGCCGACCCAAGTGGCGTACCCGTTATATCCGAAACGTTGATAACCGCGTCCGGCTTGAGCAAAAGGGGCAGCCCTCAAGGTCAGGAATTGACCTTCTTGAGGGGCTGCCCCTTCGCCGCTTTCCGGAAGATCTGCTTGTTCAGCTCGACCCTCTGTACCCTATCAACGATTTAATCGATCGGCCACGCTTCCTTGTCGTAAGCCATTTCCCAGAACATGTACTCGTACCGGCTGCTGATCACGAAATGGCGCTTCATCCGTTCGCGATCGGCTTCGGACGCCTGCTCCGCGAGCTCGTCAAGCCTCGCAATCTGCTCCTCCACCAGCTCACGGAACCATTCACCGCCATAAGCTGCGATCCATTCGCGGTAAATCGGTTCGTCAGGCGTGCAGGACTGCAGCCGCTCACCGATTTCGTAGTACAGCCAATAACAAGGCAGGATGGCTGCCACGATGTCGCCGAGCGAGCCGGAATAAGCCGCGCGCAGCATATGCGAGGTGTAGGCGTAGGCCGTAGGCGCCGGCTCGAACGCCGCGTGTTCTTCCTCGGTGATGCCGAGCAGCTTGGCGAACTTCTCATGCAGGGAAAGCTCCGCGCCGTAGGTGCCTTGGGCGTGAACCGCCATCCGGTTGACCGTGTACAGATCGCCGGCCTTTGCGGCACCAAGCGCCTGCACGCGGGCGAATTGCGACAAATAGTAAGCGTCGTTCAACACGTAATGGCGGAAGCAATCGAGAGGCAGCGTACCGTCGCCGATGCCGCGAACGAATGGATGTTCGAAGCTTGCGTTCCAGCTTGTATCGACCGCAGCCCGAAGTTGCTCTGAAAATTTCATAAAAAGACCAGCCTCCTCCAAATTTTCCGATGAAATCGACTTCGCAAGACATGCGGTTAACGCACGTCTGTCATGCTAAAGTGCGGCAGCTGCGTGGCAAACACGAGCGCGGCACACCAGATGCACGCCATGAGCGCAACCAGCGCCGCATCGTTCCCCGACCAGCCGATGCGGTAATAAAACGTGCGCGCTCCGCTGCCGGAGAAGCGCTTCGCTTCCATGGCGACGGCAATTCGCTGGGCGCGGCGGATACTTTGCGCCAGCAGCGGAATCGCATACCGCTTGACCGAATCGAGCACGCCGCGCAAGCCCCGCGGCATTCGCACGCCGCGCACCAGGAAGGCCGAACGCAGCGTGCGGTATTCGGCTGCAGCAATCGGGATAAGCCGGATCGCGGCCATGAAGCTGTACGCATAGCGGGGCGGCAGCCGCAGTTGCTGCATCAAGGAATAAAACAGGAATACCGGATTCGTCGTCAACCCGAACAGCAGCCCGATCAGCGCCATGTCGATCGTTTTAAAGCCGATGTGCATGCCTCGGAAGAAGCTCTCTTCCGTAATATGCACGAGGCCATAGCGGAACCACGTCGTCTCGCCTTGACCGAAAAATACCATCGAGGTGGCGGACGAAACGAACATGATCCCGAACGGAAGCATAATCAGCATAAGCCTGCACACCGGCTGACCGGAAGCGAGAAACAGCAGCAGCACGTACATCCATGTGACATGAATCAGTACGTTAATGTTATGCGTTAACAGCACGATCACGAAAATCACGACGGACAGCAGCAGTTTAAAACTCGGATTCACCCGGTGCAGCCACGTTTCGCGGCCTGCCTTCATCAGTGGCATGGACGTTCAACTCCTCACCTTAACCGTTTGCTGCTCAGACCCAGTGCCGGACGCTCTGCCGGTCGCTTCGTACGCAGCCGGAAGCATGTCCGCAGCCAGCTTGCCGTCCCGCACTTCCCAGACGCGGGTGGCAAACGTGCGCACGATGCCCGGATCGTGCGTCACCATCACGATCGCGATGCCTTCCGCGCGCCACGCTTCCAGCTTCTCCAGGAGCGCGAACGTGCTGGCCGCATCCTGTCCGAACGTCGGTTCGTCCAGCAGCAGCAAGGCTTGCGCCTTAACCGTGGCGGCGGCTACCGAGAGCCGGCGCTTTTGGCCGAGCGACAGCTGATAAGGATGCTGGTTCCGCTGCGGCAGCAGTCCGAACTCGTCCAGCAGCGCCTCCGTTCTCGCGGCAACGCCGATTTCCGGTTCGCCATCCCTCCGGAAATTAAAAGCGACTTCGTCGAACACGCTGTTCGCGATGAACTGCAGCTCCGGATTTTGAAAGACGAATGCGGCCGTATCGACGACGTCAGTCAGCCCCTTCACCGCCGACCCGTTCATCCAATAACCGCCCTCTGTCGGAATGAGCTGCATCAGGGCGGACAGCAGCGTGCTTTTGCCCGCCCCGTTCTTGCCGACGACGGTCACCCATTCGCCCGGATGCAGCTCGGCCAAGTCCACCTCAATCTTCTTCGCCTTGCCGTGGTATCCGGCAAATTGACGGAGCCGGATCAAGGGCTCGCCTGTTCCGCCCGGCTTGCATGCAGCGCCGCGTTCGGCGGAAAGCTTACGCTTGCGGCTGTAGTCGTCCCATATGCCGGGGTACCAGATGCCGAAGGTCTGCAGCTCTTGTCGATGCTCGCGGAAAATACGCGAAGGCTCCCCATCCGCCAGCATCCGGCCGTCCGTGTCAAACAATACGACCCGATCGACGAAATCGACGATATCGTCAATCTTGTGCTCGACGATCAGTACGGTTTTGTTCGCCGTCACCCGTTTGACGGTTTCCCATACTTCGCGCGTGCCCTCCGGATCGAGCAGCGACGAAGGCTCGTCGAGAAACCAGACGGCCGGATCGAGCGCCAGCAGCGAGGCGATCGCCAGCCGCTGCTTCATACCGCCAGACAGCGAGGCGATCGGAAAGTGCGGATCTTCAAGCGCTAGCCCGACCTCTTCCAAATAAAAGCGGATCAGCTCCGGCATCCTCTCCCGAGGCACCTGCAAGTTTTCCAGAACAAACGCCAGCTCCTCATCCACATAGGGCATACAAAACTGGGCGTCCGGGTCTTGGAACAAATATCCCCAAGATGTCGGCCGGCTGATCCCGTCGAACTTCATCGGCACCTCGATCACGTCCGGTATCAAGCCGCTTAACACCTGCAGCAGCGTCGATTTGCCGCAGCCGCTCGGTCCGAGCAGCAGCACCTTCTCGCCGGGCCGGACATGCAGCGACAAGTCATCGAACAGCAGCGACGCGCTGCCGGGAAATTTCAAACGAAGCTGCGATACCCATAGACCCGGAGTTGTCGTTCCTGTATCGAATGCGCTCATCATGGCTTATTTACGTTCCAGGGCGTTATAATCGCTTTTGTTGACCGGACGCACCAACTGGGTCACGCCCGTCTTCTCCAGCGCGCTCACAAGCGCATAAGCGAGAGGACCGCAAATGACGAAAGCGCCGACGAAGCGGAATACGATATACAGCGTCAAGTTCCAGGTTGTCAGTTCCAGCAAATAGCCTTTGAAATAATCGAACACCACGGCGCCGAAGCCCGAAGCCATACCCGCCAGGCCGGCCGCTGCCCAAGAGAAGTTCCGGTACAGGAACGCAGCGAAAATCAGCTCTGCGCACAACCCTTGTGCAATGCCGTACGTCAAAGCTTCGACCCCGTACTGCGAACCGGCCAATAGCTCACCGGATGCAGCCGCAATTTCAGCGAGCAGCGCCACGCCGGGTTTCCGAATAATAAGGAACGCAACCGTGGCAGCGATAAACCACATTCCGTACGTGAGCTGTTCCAACTGCAAGCCTGGTACTTTAAGTACGTTGTATACGTCGCCCCACAAGCGATAAATAATAGCAAACACGACCGCAATCACGATAGTGACCAAAATATCGGTCAATTTCAAACCTTTTGACATGGACGATCCCTCTCTTCTTATAAATAATTGTCCTTACAAGACGTCCCAAGGCTCGCCTGTCTCCCCTGTGCGGATTACGCCAAAAAAGCCGCCCCCGATCGATTCGGAAGCGGCCTTGTGAGCACTATTGAACCAGCGTGCTTACGCTCTCCACTTCCCTACGCTGGTATCATCCAGATCAGGTTCAGAGGGTCTAGGATCTATTGATCCAATCTCAGCCGATGCGGCTCCCCTAGTGACATAAACATATTAACACGATTGAAATAAATGTCAATGGCTTTCCTTGCTTATCTTTTTAAAAAAATCTTTGCAGAAACGGCCTAGTCAATCGTTTTGAATTCTGTTAATATTACTTTGATTTGTCATATTCCATAATTTGGTCGATACGTTCTAAGGGGGTTTCTCGGTAGCTGGCAAAAGCGGTGGACAGAAGTCGATAAGAAAAGGCGTCAGATCATATTGGAAGCGCTATCTTTTTTTATTAACGGAAAGGAAGCGAGACCATGGAAAACATAATTCATCGTGAATTCGAAGCGGTTGAACCGGTGTTCGTCACCATCGAGATGGTGTCGCATTGTGGATATTGCACGCAGGTGCATGGCGATCCGTATTGCCGGACGCCAGTACATTGCACCAAATTTTCCGGTTCCTGCAGCCCGATTCATGTTAATTTGGCGACCTGCATGACTTGCGGTGAATACAAGAAAAGCACCTAGGCGTGAAAATCGACCGGACCGCGCAAGTAGAAGGCCCTTTCGGGGGCCTTCGTGCTTTTTTTACGGCTGTTTGCAGGTTGCTTTGTCTACGGTTCTGTGTCAAGATATCGATAGATTCAAACTACGTTAACGAAGGAAACAGGTGACGCATAAACCCCATGAAGATAACGTTTTTTCGGCTCTTAACGGAACTTTCATCGCGCAAGACCGTATCCCGCCTCACAGGAGCCTTCGCCAAATCGCGTGCCAGCCGCACGTTCATTGCGCAGTTCGCCAAGACGTACGGCATCCGCGTTGAAGATGCGGAGAAAGCGCTGCACGAATATGCGTCGTTAAACGACTTCTTCACGCGACGGTTGAAACCCGGCTTGCGTCCGGTTCACACCGCCGATAACAGCGTTGTCAGTCCGGTAGACGCTTTGATCACCGGGATGGGCGACATACGCGAAGGAACGATGCTGAGCGTCAAGGGGCAGGATTACACCGTCGAAGAGCTGCTGGCGCATAGCCCGCGGCGCATCAATTATACGAACGGCTATTTCTACGTGCTTTACTTAAGCCCGACCGACTATCATCGCATTCATGCGCCGATCTCGGGAACGATTATCGAGAAGGAGCACATCCCCGGCAAAGTGTACCCCGTCAACGATTTCGGGTTAAAGCATATGCGCCGCGTACTCAGCCGTAACGAGCGGCTTATTACGTACATGCAGCACGGTACCGGCGAAGTCGCCGTCGTCAAGGTCGGCGCGTTGAACGTCAGCTCCATCCAATACGTATCGCCGCTGCCGGAGAAATTGTCCGCCGGTGACGAGCTCGCGTATTTCGAGTTCGGCTCTACAGTCGTGCTGCTCATGGAAAGCGGCACGTACGAAGCCCGATCCGATCTCACAGTCGGCAGCAAAGTCAAAATGGGCGAGGCTCTCGGCACCTTAAAACCGGCCCAGTCCTCGCGTTAGAATGAGTCGGTACGTGCTTGCCAGCCTGCACGTACCGACTTTTATGTTCCCTCCGGGAAAGGAGCGCTTCACATGTCTTTACAAACCCGAACGGCCGCCGACGGTCCGGCTTTGCGTCAACCGCCGAAAGCCGACGTCAAGCCGACTGTCTTTCGCATTTTGCTTGCTATCAGTCTGGTTCATCTGTTTAACGACACGATTCAATCCGTCATTCCCGCCATCCTGCCGATATTGAAAGAAACGATGCAATTGAATTATACGCAATCCGGTATCATCGTCTTTGCGCTGAACATGACCGCTTCCGTCATGCAGCCCGTGGTCGGTCTGTATTCGGACCGCAAGCCGCGCCCTTATATGCTGCCGATCGGCATGGGATTTACGTTCCTCGGCGTGCTCGGTCTGGCGATCGCGCCGAACTACACGCTCGTGCTGTTGTCCGTGCTGCTGATCGGCGTCGGCTCGGCCATTTTCCATCCGGAAGGCTCGCGCGTCGCCTACATGGCCGGAGGCTCCCGGCGCGGACTCGCCCAGTCGATCTTCCAAGTGGGCGGCAACTCCGGCCAATCGCTGGCTTCCGTGATGACCGCCCTCGTGTTCGCCCCGCTGGGCCAGATTGGCGCTATCTGGTTTACGGCGGTCGCAGGCATCGGCATCGCCGTTCAGCTGTTCATTTCACGCTGGTATAGCGGTTATGTAGCCGCAAATCCGCCGGCCGCCCGGAGGAACGGCGTCCGTGTGATGGATCGAAAGCGGAAGAAGCACATTCAATTTGCTGTCGTTATGCTGATCTTCCTCGTCTTTGCCCGTTCGTGGTACCATGCCGGGGTTACGATTTACTACCCGTTTTATTTAATGGAAAAGTTTTCTATCAGCTTGGAGCAAGCCCAGCTGTATATCTTTTTGTTCGCCGCCGCGGGGGCGGTCGGGACGTTCATGGGCGGTCCGCTATCAGATAAATTCGGCCGGCGCAACGTCATCTTTTTCTCCATGTTCGGCGCCGCTCCGCTTGCACTAATTCTGCCTTACGCCGACGCCTTCTGGGCTTACGTGATTTTACTGATCAACGGCTTCATTATCTTATCCAGCTTCTCCGTCTCGGTCGTCTATGCCCAAGAACTGATTCCCGGCAAAATCGGCACGGTCTCCGGCCTGATCACAGGCCTGGCCTTCGGCCTTGGTGCGCTTGGCGCCGTTGCGCTGGGCGGTTTGATCGATAAGTATCACCTGCAAAGCGTCATGAGCTGGGTCAGCTTTTTGCCGATCATCGGGCTGCTTACGTTCTTCCTTCCGGGAGACCGGAAGCTTCAGGAATGGGCGAAGGAGGAAGCTTAAACGATCGAGCGGTCCATCCTTTGGCATGCGGATGTATGGTCCGGGCCAACAGGCCTGCTCTCTTTGCCTAGCAGGGCGGTGTGTGTCAGCGACGCTTTGAGCGGCTATCCCTTTCACTCAGGAACATGCGCGACGGGCCTACGCAATTGGTCTTTCCTTGTGTAAACCGCGTCGCAGCTTCCAAAAACAGGCGTAAACGGGTATGCTAGAGAAAAACCCGGAGCAACATCCGCCAAGGAGGCTTACAATGAAAACCGAGACCGAATGGGCCGAGTTATGCGGCTTGCTGCCGTCCTGGCTGGAAGCCAGCCGGCAGCAAGCCGCATACGGAAAGCCTGCCAGCTACATCCCCGAGCTTGCACACGCCCCGGCCGATGCGCTAGGCGTAACGATTATGGCCCCCGACGGGCAGAAAATCTCTGCAGGCGAGTGCGGGCATGCATTTACGCTGCAGAGCATTTCCAAAGTATTTACGCTGCTGCTCGCTCTGATGGATCAAGGCGAAGAAGGCGTGTTCCGCAAAGTCGGCATGGAGCCGACCGGGGACGACTTCAATTCCATGCTGAAGCTGGAGCTCGTGGAACCCGGCATCCCCTTCAACCCGTTGATTAATGCGGGGGCGATCGTCATTTCCTCGTTGATTCGCGGCAGGACGCCGGAGGAGAAGACGGAACGGATCCTGACGTTCTTTCGTACGATAGCCGGCGATGCGTCGCTGACGTACAATCAAGCGGTGTACGCTTCCGAATCGGCGACCGCGCACCGGAACCGCTCCCTCGCTTATTTTCTGAAGGACAACCGCGTACTGGAGGAAGATGTTGAGGAGGTGCTGGACGTCTACTTCAAGCACTGCTCCATTGAGGTCAACTGCCATCATATTGCCCGGATGGCGCTGGTGCTCGCCTTGAACGGCAAGGAGCCCGATACGGGGCGCGAGCTCATTCCGCGGCGCTACGTGCAGATCGCCAAGTCGTTCATGATTACGTGCGGGATGTACAACGCGTCCGGAGAGTTCGCCATCCGTGTCGGGCTGCCGGCCAAGAGCGGCGTCGCCGGCGGCATCCTCGCGCTGGTGCCGGGCAAATACGGCATCGGTGTCGTAGGCCCGGCGCTGAACGATAAGGGCAACAGCGTCGCCGGGGTTCATTTGCTGCAGACGATGTCCGAAGCGTGCGATTGGAGCATTTTTTAGCAGACCGCCGTCAACACGCCCGGGAAAAACCACCGTGACGCTCCCGCGTCAAAGTGGTATAATATTGGCTAATGTACGGAAGAAAGATTTAGGAAGGAATGAAATTCATGAATTCTCTTGCCCAGAAACTGAACGAGACGATCGCTCAGGAAAATGCGCACGTCTACGAAATGCTATCCGAGCTCGGCCGGCAAATTTACTTCCCGAAAGAAGGGATCTTGAGCCAATCCGCCGAGGCGAAGGCCAAAGCAAAGAAATTCAATGCTACCATCGGAACAGCGCTGGAGAACGGTCAGCCGATGCACCTCAAGGTGATCCAAGACACGCTGTCCGCCTATCAACCGAAGGACATTTACGAATATGCCCCTCCGGCCGGGAAGCCGGAGCTGCGTGCCGCCTGGCGCGCAAAGATGATCGAGGAGAATCCGTCCCTGCAAGGCAAAGGACTCGGCAATCCGATCGTCACCAATGCGCTTACGCACGGACTCAGCATCGTCGCCGACCTGTTCGCCGGTCCCGGCGACGCCGTCATCATTCCGGATAAGAACTGGGAAAACTACGAGCTGACCTTCGGCATCCGCCGCGGCGCCGAGCTTGTGTACTATCCGCTCTACAATGCGGACCGCCGCTTCAATGCGCAAGGACTGCGCGAAGCGCTGCTGGCGCAAAAAGATAAAGGAAAAGCGATCGTCGTGCTGAACTTCCCGAACAACCCGACGGGATATACGCCTGGCGCCGAAGAAGGCCAAGCGATCGTAGCCGCGATCCGCGAAGCCGCCGAAGCCGGCATCAATGTCGTAGCCGTCACGGACGACGCGTATTTCGGATTGTTCTTCGAAGATTCCCTGCAGGAATCGCTTGCCGGGCAACTTGCCGGCCTGCATCCTCGCGTGCTGTCCGTCAAAATCGACGGCGCAACGAAGGAAGAGTATGTGTGGGGCTTCCGTGTAGGCTTCATCACCTACGCCGGTCAGAGCGATGCCATGCTGGCCGCATTGGAGCAAAAAACGATGGGCATTATCCGCGCCACTATTTCCAGCGGGCCGCACCCGTCGCAGACGTTCGTGCTGCATGCGCTGCAGTCGCCCGAGTTCAAGGCGCAAAAGCAAGAGAAGTTCGACATCATGAAGGGCCGCGCCAACCGGGTCAAAGCGCTGCTCGACAGCGGCAAGTACGGCGATGTCTGGGAATACTACCCGTTCAACTCCGGGTATTTCATGTGCCTGAAGCTGAAAACGGTCGAAGCCGAAGCGCTGCGCACGCATTTGCTTGATAAATATGCCATCGGCACGATTGCCCTCGGCGAAACCGACCTGCGCGTCGCGTTCTCCTGCATCGAAGAAGCGAACCTCGACGAGTTGTTCGATTCGATTTATCAAGGTGTGCTCGACATCCAGGCCGTCACCGCCAAATAAACGTAAAAGCCAAGCTGCGACCGGCTCCGGTCCAAGCTTGGCTTTTTTTGTTCGGAGCGTGCGGATGTCTGGTAGTTGCCCACATCCGCAGTGCAGCCGGGAGCAGCCGGGAGATATGCGAAGGCCGCCCATACTCCGCTCTGACGCCCCTTCGCGCAGCGCGCTCATCCGCCTGTCCTCACGCCTTCTACGGCATTCGTCTACAGCCGCGTGCCGCGCCTTCTCCGTGCGAGCCCGTTGCGGTCGCGCGCGCCCGGCAAGGATCGGCCCGCAGGACACCAACGATCGTCCTCATCCATAAACTCCTCGTAGTCCTCCAAAAACGTGTCGGTCACCGTCTCTTGTTTTTCCTGCAATAGTCCTCACCCTCCGTCAAATCAACAAATTAAACAAGTACGGATCCTTATTGATCTCGCTGTACTGGAGACCGCGTTCGTTCATCCGTTCCAGCAGCGGACCGTAATCGTCCTTATGCTTCAATTCTATGCCGACGAGCGCCGGGCCGTTCTCCTTGCTCGTCTTCTTCGTATATTCGAAACGCGTAATATCGTCTGTCGGGCCGAGCACGAACTCGAGAAACTCCCGTAAAGCGCCTGCACGCTGCGGAAAATTAACCATGAAATAATGCTTCAGTCCTTCGTAAATAAGCGACCGTTCCTTAATTTCCTGCATCCGGTCGATGTCGTTGTTGCCGCCGCTGATGACGCAGACGACGTTGCGCCCCGCGATCTGTTCGCGGTACAAGTCCAAAGCGGCCACCGGCAGCGCGCCAGCCGGCTCCGCCACGATCGCATTCTCGTTGTACAGCTCGAGAATCGTCGTGCACACCTTGCCTTCCGGCACGACGACAATGTCGTCGACCACCTCGCGCACGATCGTGTAATTCAACTCGCCGACGCGCTTCACCGCCGTGCCGTCGACGAACTTGTCGATCTCGCCGAGCGTAACGATGCCCCCCGCATCGAGCGATTGCTTCATCGACGGCGCGCCGGTCGCTTCCACCCCGATGACGCGCGTGCCTGGGCTGATGCTCTTGACGTACGTGCCGATGCCCGCCATCAAGCCGCCGCCGCCGATGCCGCCGAAGACGAAATCGACCGGCTCGCGCATGTCCGCCATCAGCTCCATGCCGACGGTACCCTGCCCCGCCACTACCTTCGCATCGTCGAACGGATGGATGAACGCCGCCCCTTCCCGTTCCCCGTATGCGAGCGCCTCGCGCAGCGAATCATCGAAGGTGTCTCCGATCAGCAGCACCTCCACGAACTTGCCGCCGAACAGCTTCACCTGTGAAATCTTCTGGCGCGGGGTCGTCGTCGGCATGAAGATTTTGCCCGGAATCTCGAGCGCTCTGCACGAGTATGCGACCCCTTGGGCATGGTTGCCCGCGCTGGCGCAGACGACGCCTTTGGCGAGCTGCTCGTCCGACAAGCTGCGTATGAGATTATAAGCGCCGCGAATTTTGAACGAACGCACCACCTGCAAATCTTCCCGTTTCAGGAACACATTGCAGCCGTATCTTTCCGACAGGATATAATTCTTTTGCAGTGGCGTATGATGCACCACATCCTTCAGCACATGGCTGGCCACAAGGATATCTTCCAGCTTGATTCGATTTTCGCCCATGGTTTTCATTCCCCACCCGTTATACTTAATTTCTACTATTATACACGGCCCGGACCAAAAGAAAATAATAAAAACGAAAACAGCCCTCCCCCAAGCCCGCAGACTTAGGAGGAGGACCGTTCTTTCGTTGTAAGGCTAACCTTTTTCTACTCTCTAACAATCTTTATCTATTATCGAATAATGACGGTGTGTACGAGTTGTTGTTTGCCGCGCAGCTCAACCGAACGACCGCTTGTCAGCAAGCTGACGTCACCGGAGATATACACGTCAGGCGATACGCCGTATACGGCTGTTTGAACGCTGCCGTTGACATTTTGATTAATGGAAATCGTCGCGATCGACCCTTGGGAGTTCAGGGTGTATCCGTTCAGCGTACCCGTCACCGAAAAATCAACCGTTTGCTGCGGATTGCCTTCGGCTAATTTCAAGACTTCCACGTAAATCGCTTTGCCGCCGTACGTACGGATCAGCACCTGGTCGTTCGCACGCAGTTCGCTCCAAGCGACGCGCGCGCCGTTACGGAATACGAATGCGTTCGCATCAAGCTCAACACTTACCGTTTCGTTATTGGAAGCTTTCACCTGCAGGATGTTGTTCGCAACAGGAGCGACAACCGAGCCTTTGACGGATGTATGATCCGGCAGCTGGCTGCCCGTACGGTCAAGCAAGGCCGCAAGCTCTGCACGCGTTACCGGTTGGTTCGGACGGAACGTATTGTCTTCGTAACCGTCGATCAAGTTTTTCTCAAGCGCAACGGCGATGTAACCGACCGATCCCGCTGGAATTTTGTTCGAATCTTTAAACGGAAGCTTAGCATTCATCTTGGCCTTCGCTTCGTCCTGCAGCTTGAGCGCCTTCACAAGCAGCGTCGTCGCCCACAGACGGTCCGCTTCTTTCTCCGGCTGCACCATGGTGTCGGTTTCCGTGAACAGGTCGTTCTGCAGCGCCACAGACACGTAGCCGACGGCCCAAGGATATTTCTCCTGTACCTTCTTCGCATCGCTGAAGTTCAAGTTCGCCTGCTTCGCTTCCGGCGATTCCGCTTGGTCGCGGAGACCCATCAACCGGACGGCGGCGGTAATCGCCTCGATGCGGCTGATCGTTTTGCGAGGCTGGAATGTGCCGTCTTCATAGCCTTCGAATACTTTCTTGGATGCCAGGCTCGCTATGTATCTGGCCGCCCACTCCACGTCTTTTCCTCTTAGATCGTCAAAGGTAAGTTTGATTTCAAGGTTAGCGCTCTTCGGCGTATACTTCGTCTGGATCGAGCTGCGTTCGTTGCGGTCGTTATCTTTGCGGTCTTTGTCACGGTCTTTGTCGTTACCGTGTGCAAATGCAGCCGTCGAACTTCCCAGCACCATGGCCAGCGTCAATCCCGAAACAAGCGTTTTTTTGAATGTGTTGTTCATCATCAGATCTCCTTTAACCGGTAGAATGAATAAAAGGCTGTAAGACCTCAGAACCTTCGCGAAGTGTTCCTGGATTCACCCATAGCTTTCGCCGCTTGGAAAATGTTTGTGGGGGTGCCACTTACTGATCCGTCGCAAAAATGATAGACTTATCTCTATACCCCCCAAAGGAGCGATATGAAAACCGATGAAACGCAAAGGAACTACGCTGTCCGTCGTCCTGGCGACGGCGGCTCTCCTCATGGTCGCAGCCATTTATTTATTTACGAATACGTCTTCTCCTTCCCGGACGGAAACGCAGTCGCAGACACAGCCGACAAGCGATTCGAACAAGAACGCCGTCGTACATACGGAAAGCGCACAATCCCTGCAGACGAAAGATACGGCGCTCCCTGCGGACAAGGTTGACGTGCTCATCGTCGGCAGCGAGCTGGAGGGGCTGTACTTGGCCCGCGCTGCGGCGGACGAAGGGCTGAAAGTGAAAGTGATCGACCCGCGCGAGGCGTTCGGCGGCCAGGTGCTGCAGGGAGAGATGTTGTTTCTCGACGAAACGCGCGACGACAAGCACCGGCTGCTCGTGCAAGGACGGGCGAAAGAGCTGTTTGACGGCTTCCGGCAGGGCAAGATCCGTAAGCTGAAGGAATTCGAGCAATACTTCGAACAGCTGAGCAAAGACATTCCCGTCGAGCAGGGCGTCGTCATCGAAGGCATTGAGCTGCAGCCCGGCGAGTTTGGCCCGCAGGCGGTGAAGGCGGTCGTCTACAAATCGAAGGACGGCCAGAAGAAACGGATCGAGGCGTCCTACTGGGTAGACAACACCGACTTCGCGGCCTTGGTCGGCAAGCTGCAGGTGCCCCGGCTGCCGGGACTGGAAGCCTTTTACGGCCAGAACAACGTCGAGTATATGAGCGCCGGCCTGATGATGAAGTTCAAGAACGTCGACTGGGCGAAATTCCAGAAGCAGTTTAATGAATTAACGAAGGAAGAGCGTAATGCGAAGTACGGCTGGGGCTCGGTCGACGGCAGCTTCGCCATCAGCCTCTCGGGCATGACGAGCCGGTACAAGCCGACGAACGATCGCGTATTCTTGCGGGGATTGAACGCGGTTAACCAGCGGGACGGCGAAGTGTTGATCAACGCCTTCCTCATCTACACCGTCGATCCGTCGAACGACGCTTCCATCCGGGAGGCGATGGAGCTTGGCAAGAAAGAGATGCCGCTCATTCTCGAGCATTTCCGCAAAAATATCGTCGGCTGGGAACACGCGGAGCTGAACGGCTTCCCGAACTACCTATATATTAGAGAGTACAACCATTATGAAACGGATTACGTATTGAAGCCGTCGGACATGCTCGGCGCGAAGATGTTCTGGGACAACGTCAGCATCGCCGGATACCCGCTCGATCTGCAGGGCACCAGCGCCAATAAGTGGGGAATCGAGATGGGACGCCCGGATAAATACGGGATGCCGCTGCGCAGCTTTTTGTTGAAAGGGTTCGACAACGTCATTATGGCCGGTAAAAATGTCGGCGCTTCCGCTATCGCTTACGGCAGCGCGCGCATTCAGCCGAATACGAGCCTGGCTGCCGAATCGATCGGCGTCATCCTCGGGCAAATCCAGGGCCGTCAGAAGCTGCGCGCGGTGACAGAAGCCGATATGCCGGCGCTCCATGCCTACTTGGAAAGCAAGTACAAGATCAAGCTGACCGGCGTGACCGGCAACAACAAGCTGACCGGCTGGACGGCCGACGAGCTCGCTAAGCTCGATACCGGCGAAATCGTGTACCCCTCCTATATAAAAACAAGAAAAAAATAGCGCCGTCCGAGACGGCCTCAGCGAATCGCTCCCGAATGACTTCCGGATGAAGTCGGCCGGGAGCTTTTTTTTTCAATTGACACCCTCGAACAAAACAACTACAATAATTTAGTTAAAAGATTGAACTATTTATCCTTAAAATATTTATTGAAAGAAACGGGGTACCCTTTTTGGATCAATTACATGCATCCTCTCCAATTGAAAAATGGACTCGTTTAGTCATGCGCAAGTGGCACGCCGACATGTCCGTTCTGCTGAAACAAGGATTGCCTATCCAGCAATATTACATGCTCGAGGTGCTTCGCGACGGCCGTCAGATGAAGAGCTCCGCCATTGCCGAGTCCCTTCACGTTACGCTTCCGGCCATTACCAACCTGACACAGAAGCTCGTGTCCGGCGGTTATGTCGAACGGATATTGACGGAAGCGGACCGCCGCGTCGTATACGTACGCATTACGGAGAAAGGACTCGAAGCGCTGAAAGAGCTCGATGACGCAGCAGCCGGACTCGTCGAACGCTTCTGGTCGAGACTTGAGCCGGCGGAAGTGGACGAATTAACCCGGCTGCTCCGTAAAGCGATGCAGCCTAAAGAATAGGCCCGCCCCAACAGCCCCCATTAATTTCACCTCGAAGAAGGAGAATGAAAATGTCAACGACCGAACCGGCAACGAAGGAAACAACGAATGAGAGTCAAGGCGCGGCGGGGAATATCGCGTTTTGGCCGGTGATGATCGGCATCTTTTTCGGATCGTTCCTGGCCTTGCTCGGGATGAGTACGATCAATGTCGCCATTCCCGTCCTAATGAATGAATTTCAAACCGATCTCGGCATGGTGCAATGGACGCTAACCGGGTTCATGCTGTCGACCGGGATCATCTCGCCGATCACGGGATACTTAGGGGACCGCTTCAGCACCAAGTACTTATATGTGACCGCCCTGATCGGATTTACGTTAACGTCGGGCCTTTGCGCAACCGCCTGGAATGTCGAATCATTGATCGCTTTCCGGGTTATGCAGGGCGTGTTCAGCGGCATGGTCATGCCGGCGACGATGACCATTATTTATCAAGTCATCCCGCGCAGCAAACAGGCCTACGCCATCAGCATGTGGAGCTTGGCCGCGATGCTGGCCCCGGCGCTCGGGCCGACGCTCGCCGGCTGGCTGATTCAATCGTTCGACTGGCGCTGGTTGTTCTACATCAACCTGCCGTTCGGCGTCCTCGCTGTCGTCGTCGCTGTCAAAATGATACCTTATTACCGGCTTAATACGCCGAAATCGTTCGATTTGTACGGATTTATTACGGTGATCATCTCCAGCGCCTCGCTGCTCGTTGCCTTCAGCGAAGCGCATCGCTTCGGCTGGGCATCGTGGAAGACGCTCACGCTCATCACGGTCGGGCTGGTCAGCCTGTTCCTGTTCATCCGGCGCGAGCGCAGCACGCCGCAGCCGCTGCTGAATTTGAGCGTATTTAAGTATCCGCGTTACACGTTTACCTTGATCATCAGCTGTATCATGACCATCAGCCTATACTCCGGCACGTATTTGACGCCGGTGTTCCTGCAGAACATTCAGCACGTGTCGGCGTTCGATACCGGCCTTATCCTGCTGCCGTCTTCGCTTGCGATGGCGATTTTCATGCCGATTACGGGCAAGCTGTACACGAAAATCGGCCCGATGTGGCTGATCATCTCCGGTATCGTGCTGATGTCCGTCGGCACGGCCGCAATGGCGCAATTAAGCGTCGACATTCCGCACAGCTATATCGTGTTCTGGATGACTGTACGGAACATCGGAATCGCGCTGGCCATGATGCCTTCATCCAATGCGGGGATGGAAGTTATTCCGAGAGAATTGTCCGGACACGCTTCGTCGGCGAATAACTGGACTCGCCAAGGACTCGGTTCCTTCTCGATCGGTTTATTCACAACGATGCTCACCTCCCGGGTAACCGTGCACGGGGAGGAGCTTGCCGCTTCCGGTGCGGTCCAAGACAAGGCGCTGCTCGGCGCACAGGCGTTCACGAACAGCGTGAACGATGTATACTGGCTGGCCACATTCATCGTGCTCGTCGGCATACCGTTCGCTTTCGTGCTCCGCAATCGCAAGAAGCCGGATAACGACGTGAACAAAACGGCGAAGGAAGCCGCCCGGCCTGCAAGAGGCGTAAGCGGCTAGACGCCTCTGCGCCGCGAAACGAAAGCGGGATTTCATGAATGATTTTGCGCTTTCCGGGCGCATCAAAGAAAATAGCGGAACTGAGGTACCTTATTTGCTGGCAGACGGCTCACAAACTGCCGTTCACTGCAAAAAGCGCACTCAAGTTCCGCTATTTTTTCGGTTATAATTCCATTTACAGGTATTCATGCTTCGTGGGTAGTTTCGCTAAAACCGCAGTTTTAGCTGCAGCTTCATGTCCGAGCCGTCAAACGAGACGCTGCGGATGCCGATATGCCGGGGCATATACGAATCCAGCCGAATGTCGATCGGATTGAGCTGGAACCAATCGAGGGGAAGCGACGCCTGCCGGATGTTGGTGCCGACATGCCGGATCGTCAAGACCGGCTCCTGCCAGGCAAGCTCGAAGCGAAGCTTCGCGCTTGCCGGCCAGCGCTCCTTGACGAGCAAGTTCACGTCGGCCACGAGCGTACCGTCGCGCAGCGTAAAGCGCGCCCCCGTTACGGTTGCATCGGGATGGACGCGGGGCCGCGCGGCCAGCGATTTTTTGATCAGCGAGTCGACCTCGCTTTCGCTCAAGCTCACTTCGAACTTTCGCTCCAGCAGCAGAGCCGCCAGCTTGTCGTCTAATCGCAGCGGCGCATAACTTAAATCGAGCGCTTCCGCCGGCTTGACGTACCATAGCGCGGCAGCTCCGGCCAAAGCACCGATGATGAGCACGGCGATCAACGCTTTCACAGCTTTCATCGCAGCCCCTCCCTCCTTGCTGCACGCACATTCCCCCGGCGCCGCGCTTATCCCGGCCTGCACGGGGTCGGAGGCGGCTCACCGGCCGCATTCGCAAGCCGTTATCGGGCGCCGGAGACTCGAGCCGGTCTATGCCGGTTCTCCGCACCAGCCCTTCCGGAGCGCACCCGCTTCCCGCTACTTCCGCTTATGGCTGCGCTCCGCCTTCGGCATGTCGGTGCGTTCCGGCTTCGACTTCAGCCAGCGCGGCGCGCCTTTGTTCTTGCGTTCGCGTTCGCGCTCCCGCTCCGTCTGGCGCTTGTCCGGCACCGCCGGCGCGCCCTTCTTCACCGGCCCCGGGCCCGCCGGCCCTTTCGCCTTCGGCGCTTGACGCTGGACCGGGGCGCTGGCGGTTTCGGCCCGCAGCGCTTCGCTGCGGCTGCTCATCTGCGACGCTGCGGCGCGCCCCTCACCGGCTGCCCGCACGCTTCGCTTGTCTCCGGCGGCAGCGCGTCCCGCTCCCGCAAGCTTCCCGGCGCTTTCTCGCGGCATTGCCGGACGTCCGTCCTCCGGCTTCCTGCGCTCCGCCGGGTTCCTGCTGTCAGCACCGGGTTCCCCCGCGACGGCGCCCCGCCCCGGCTTCGGATCGAACACTTTGCCGTGCGACATGATTTTACGCTGCAGATCGATGCCCAGCGACTTGGCGAATTTGTCCATAATGAAATGTTCCCGCGGCGTAACGATCGAAACCGCCGTTCCTTTACGCCCCATCCGGCCGGTACGGCCGACACGGTGCACATAATGATCCGCATCCACCGGCGGATCGAGGTTGAAGACATGCGTTACCTGAGGCAGATCAAGCCCGCGCGCAGCGACATCGGTCGCCAGCAGCAGTTGAAACCGCCCGGCGCGGAACGCCTGCATCGCTCTGGCCCGTTCCTGCTTGAAGGAATCGCCGTACAGCCCTTCGACCGATAACCCGGCATACTTCAGCTTCGCTACCGCTTCACCGATATCGTCGGTCTCGTTAATGAATACGATGGCCTGCTTCGGATTATATAGCCTCACCAAGCGCCGCAGCGTGTCGATTTTGTCCCGCTCTTCGCTGACGAAATATAAATGCTCCAGCGTTTCCGATGTCCGTTGACTCGGATTGACCCGCACATAAACCGGGTCGCGCATCCAGCGCTCGATGACGGCCTGCAGCTGCGGCGGATACGTCGCCGAGAAGAACATCATCTGCCGGTCGCGCAGCATTCCTTTGAGCAGCGCTTCGACTTCACCCATCGAGCCGAGCTCAAACACCTGATCGACCTCGTCCACCACGACCATGCGGATGCCCGACAGCTTCAGCTTCCGCAGCTTCACCAGTTCCTGCACCCGTCCAGGCGTGCCGACAACGATCTGCGGCTTCAGCTTCAGCTTATCGATCTGTCGCTCGATCGACGCCCCGCCGATCAGCTGCTGCACGCGAATACCCGTATCCTTGGTCAGCTCTTCCAGCGTCTGCACGATCTGCATGCCAAGCTCCCGCGTCGGCACCAAGACCAGCGCCTGCACTTCACGCAGCGGCGCTTCGATTCGGTGCAGAACCGGCAGCGCATAGGCAAGCGTCTTGCCCGTACCCGTTTGCGATTGGGCCACGACATCTTTGCCTTGCAATGCCAGCGGAACCGCCTCCGCCTGAATCGGCGACGGATCGGTGATCCCAAGCTCCGCTAACCGCTTCACATACGGCGGATCGATCCGTAACGCCGAAAACCCCGTTAAACTCATGTCATCATCCCTTCAGTTGCATATCGTGATCCTAGTATACCAAATTGTTCCGCGAATTTCCCCTGCCCCGTCTTGACCGAGCGCTTGTTTTTATATACCTTAGTAAAAAGAATTCATTTTATAAAGAGAGGGTTCAACCCGCTATGCGTACAAAGATCGAGATCGTATCTGTAAACGTTGGCCGTCCCGCCCCCCTTGCTTACCAGAACAAGATCGTCCCCTCCGGCATCGGAAAAACGCCGGTGTCCGTACCTCTGCAACTCTCTCTACTCAATCTTGACGGAGATGAGCAGGCGGATCTGGTTCATCACGGCGGCCGGGAAAAAGCGGTATGCGTTTATTGCGTCGAGCATTACCCGTACTGGGAGTCCTTGACAGGCACGACCCTATCCTTCGGGGCGTTCGGAGAAAATGTGACGGTAGGCGGGCTTACGGAGCTTGAAGCTTATATCGGAGATACGTTTCAATGGGGAGACGCGATCGTACAAATCAGCCAGCCCCGCCAGCCTTGCTTTAAACTGGCAGCCAAGCACGGCTGGCCGGAACTTCCGAAGCAAGTCGAAAAAACCGGATATACCGGTTATTATTTCCGTGTACTGGAAGAAGGCCGGGTGTCCGCAGACAGCAGCCTGCAGCTGCTCGAGCGTGACCCGCAAGCCGTAACAATCGACTATGCCAATCGAATCATGTATCGGGACCAAACAAATGCCGCCGCTATGGAGCGTCTGCTCCAGCTCCCCGCGCTTTCGGCAAGCTGGCAGGCTACGTTCCGCAAACGCCTAGCGAAACTGAACTAACCCTATATTATTCGCTCATCTCCTGCCGCTTGCGGGTAATCCACGTAAACACGGCATCCAGGGCCCGTTCGTCCTCCTCCTTCGGAAAACGATGCCCGAGCCCTTCGTACAGCTCCATCGCATAGTCCTTGCCGGCCGCTTCGAGCGCCAACGCAAGCTTGCGTGCCTGCTCCACGCTCACCTGGTGATCCGCGGTGCCGTGCACGATCAGCACGGGAACGTCGATCCGGTCAATCCAATATACTGGCGACCGGGCTTCGTACGCGTCCGTTTGCTTCTTCGGATGTCCGACGACCCGCTTCAGCATCCGCCGCATGTCGACTCGCTCTTCATACGTATCGAGCAGGTCGCTGACCCCGCCCCATACGACAACCGGCCCCGCACCGGGGCATTCCTTCGCAGCGAGCATCGCCATCAGCGCCCCTCGCGAGAAGCCGATCAGCGGCACCGGACCGCTCTCGACCTCGGGCAGAGACTGTACCATGGCGAGGGCGTGGCATACGTCGAAGCGATCCTCACCGGCGAAGTCTTCACGGCCTTCGCCGCCCTCATTGCCGCGGTAGAAAGGCGCAAACACGGCATACCCCCGGCGGGCCATGGAGAAAATGCGGCGCTTTCGCACCATTCCTACCTTGCGAATGCCGCCGCGGCAGTAGATGACGGCAGGCATTGGCATCCGCCCTTCGGGTACTGCCAAATATCCTTTTACCTTCAGACCTTGACTGATATATGTCAGTACGTACAATAAAATCCCTTTTGCTGCGCTCCTGAGCGGTTGTCTCTCCACCAGTGTCCCGTCCTGCTCCGATTTTACGCAAGCTCTTGAGAACTCACCGATGCTGCTATCCGAACCTATCGTTTCCATTGCCATTCGAGTTCACGCTCCATTTTGACACATCCCGCTTCGGGAGTTACACTAAAACTTATTATGACCGGAAAGGTGGGCTTTCAATGAATGCACGTTTTACAACCGAATTCGACGCGCTGCTTGAGAAATTTGCCGAGCTTCTGACCGGGGACACTTCTCCCGAGATGGTAGAGAAAATAAAAGTATGGTCGATTTACAACCATATTCATAAGACGATGCCGGCGCTCGCCAGCCATTGGAACCAGAACCATCCGGAAAGTAAAGCGGACATCCGCGCGCTGTACGAAGAAGTCCGTAACCTGAACCAGAAGCTGAAAGAAGCCAACAAACAGACGGAGGGATGACCTCCGTTTATTTTTTGTTCAACAGCTTGTAGCCGATCCGGTCAAAAAGCCGTGGGAACAGCTGATACAGCTTGACCCCCGCCGCAGCTGTGAACGGCAAATTGACCTCCGGCGTCCGCCGTTCGATAGCCTGCAGCACTCGTTCAGCCACCTGCTCAGGCTTGAGCATAAACCATTTCACGTTCTTCACGTAGCTGCCCGACGGATCGGCGATATCGAAGAACGGCGTATCGATGGGTCCCGGATTCACAGCCGTCAATGACACGCCTGATCCGACCAGCTCCTGCCGCAAGCAGTTCGTTAGCCCCAGCACCGCATGCTTGGTAGCCGAATAACCGCTTGATTTGGCCGAACCGATCTTGCCGGCCATCGAAGCGATGTTGACGATATGGCCGCTTCCCCGCTTTAGCATAGAAGGCAGCACCGCTTTCGTGCATCGGACCGTCCCCATATAGTTAACGTCCATCATATTTTCGAACTCGCGAAGCGGCGCATTGACGAAAGAGTCGAACACCCCGTAACCCGCATTGTTGATCAGGATATCGATCCTTCCGTATTCGCGCAGAATACGCCCCATTACGTCCTCCACCTGTTCGGCGGACGTCACATCCAGCGCATAGGTCCCGTGAGGACCGCGAATACGGGCTGCAGCTTCGGCCAGCTTCGTTTCCGATCGGGCAGCCAGCACCGGCACCGCCCCACGCTCGGCAAACATGTGGGCCATCAAGGCCCCAATACCGCTGGACGCTCCCGTAATGATAACGATTTTATCTTGAAAAGACATGCTTCTATCCCCCTAGTCATAGGTTAAACCGACAAAAAAGCGAAAGCGCCGCTGTCCGGGTCGGATCAGAGTATCGCCTTCGCTTAAGCTTATACATATTGCGGGTGAGATAGCAACAAAATCTTCTTTGTCTTTTACGTGATCAAAACCTGAATATCCAGCTCACCAATTCCTTCCATAATCAACGGAATCGTCAACGCCTTCTTGGCGTCGAACCCTGCGGAAGAGGCGGAATGCAGAAGCTTCGGCGGTGTAATGTCTACGCGGACGCCCTGGTTAAACAACATCGTGCTTGCATTGCCGCTGATCATATTGCCCAGCTCGGAGATTGCGCTCTTGCTCATGTCATCCAATTCCGTGATCAAGAAACCGCCCATCATCGCCGAAACGACTTTGAGAGCGACGCTCTCATGCAGCCCGAATACGATGTCACCTTGCATTTGTCCCGTCATGCCGATTTGGATCCATATGTAATTCTCAACAAACTTTACGTCCTTGATGCCAAGCTGCCCGGTGGACGGTCGAATATTGGCGACCTGTTCAATAACGATTCTAGCTGATTCCAGAAACGGATTAATTAGCTCTGCTTTCATTCGAAGACCGGTCTCCTTTTCGACAAATCCTTTGTACTCGTAGGACTTATTATTACTTCATTATACCTAATATCAAGCTCGGCGTATAGGCATATTCCTGTGATATACTTCACAAGAATAACGAATTTCCTAAACTTCTCCTATAAAGCCATCGGCAAACATGGATCCTTCGTCCCCAAAACGCGATTTTTCGCCAACAATCGCCCCTCACCCCGCAGCAGTTCCATCCCGGCTACAACGACATCGATAAACCCGCTGATGCTGAAGTAACAGCCCTGAAGCTCATATGCCATCCAACGCGGGTTGCACATCGTTCCTGCTTGCCGTACCCTTATATATCCCAGCCGAAACTGTCATACACAACGCCTTCCCTGATCCTGGAAATCGCCTGACGAACGTGCGGAATCGTAGCGTCAGGAAGTATCTCAAGCGGAAACCATGCCATCTCCGAGCATTTCTCCGGCTCGTTGTTGAACGGTTCTCCTTCCCATGCGTTGACGCGTAGAAAAAAATCGACCCACTCCCCCGAGTCCGACATCCGGTGCATCACAAGCACAACCTCCAAATTGTCCGGATGAAGCCGAATACCGATTTCCTCCTCCGCTTCCCGGATCGCTGCCTGTTTCACTTCTTCACCGCCATCCAGTTTCCCCGCCACCAGACTGAACTTTCCGTCCTCATAGCCCGTATTGGTTCGCCGCAGCATCAGGAGCTTCCCTTCGCGTACAAACAGCAAATAAACGGCGCCGTATATATGAAACCATGGTTTATCCATTCATCCCACCTGCTTTGCTCATCATATTCCTGAAACACAGCTGCCATCGCTTTAGATCCCGTCCAGGTTCCAAGACAACAAGCCGCCCGTTTTCCCCATCGTGTTGGCTGCTCCTATCGCAAACATCGTCGCGCCATACGACGCCTACTGGAGTAACACTTCTCACCCTGGCCTCATCCTTCTTCCATTGTATGCATTCAACAAAATCCGCACACAGGAAGTTGAATTGGATAATAATAATAACATTAGTAGATCTGTTTACCGTTCATTGATTCCTGAACCTCTGCCTGGTTTACGTCCCGTTCTTTTGTCTCGTTACCCCATTTCACGGTCCGTATCCTCTTGCCTCGTTTGTCCCTCATTCATTAGTCGCACGGCCCCCTTCTTCACCCTGAGTTCTCCATCCTGACTTCTTCATACTCAACCTTCATACTCAACCTTCATACTCAATTCTTAGTCCAGACTTCCTCTCCCTTTCCCCCACCTGCTGGCCCTCTATCGTTGTTTTCCCCCACTTCTTCAACCTCCTGCTCCTCCATCTCGCTTGCCCCTGCATTTTTCAATCCCCTACTACTCCATCTCGCTCGACCCTGATTTTCTCAACCTCCTACTTCTCCACCTCGCTTGCCCCTGCATATGTTCTCAACCTCCTACTTCTCCACCTTGCTTGCCCCTGCATGTTCTCAACCTCCTACTTCTCCACCTTGCTTGCCCCTGCATGTTCTCAACCTCCAGCTCCTCCACCATGTCATTACCCCAACTAGTCTTCGGTTACTATCCCCTTTACTCAGGCAAACTATAGGACGACGTACTTAAAGAAGCTAGCCTAGAAGAGGCTACATGTTAATTAAAATAGAACTTGAAATAAGAACAAATGTTTGATATTATTAACAATAGGAACATTTGTTTCCTATTTTGTAAATAAGGAGCCTTGTTTATGGACCTTACCATGATGACGCCGCCTTTCAATTTTCCGACGGAAACAGCTTGCTTCGAAACTTTATTTCAGGCAAAATGGCCTAATGGCTTCATTTGTTCACGCTGCGGGCATCGTCACGCTTACCAGATTCATACTCGCAGACTTCCTCTATATGAATGTCACGCCTGTCGCTACCAAAACTCTCTTATTGCCGGTACTGTCATGGAAGGCAGCCGAACCGATATACGCAAATGGCTGCACGCCATATTTCTCATTTCTCGTACGGATTCCGGTATTAACGCAAAGCATCTCAGTAAAATCATCCGCGTTACCTACAAAACCGCTTGGCTTATGCTCCAAAAACTTCGTCATGCCATGAATCAAGCGATCGATAGCGATCTTCTCTCAGGAATTGTACGAGTGAATATCGCTCATTACGGACGCCCCCATTGTCCGATCATAGTGCCCCACCCTCAAAGACAACCTCTGTTTATCGCTGCAACCATGAAAGAAAGTGGAGAGCCTTGCCGCTTCAAGATAAAGCATCTTTCCAAAGAATACTTAAACGATGGACTGGTTCGTCGCACCGGCACGCAACTATTCACTGAGCAGCATGTGGATCAGACGGCTAATGTCGATATAGAATATATAACTGCGCGTTTTAGTCCTCGCCGATTTCATCGTTTACTCGCCGTGGCTGCAGATGCAGGCCGCTGGATTAACCTTACCTTCCATGGAATCGGGCCTAAGCACCTCCAAACTTATATGGACGAATACTGCTACCGCCTTAATCTTACACTGCGTGATACACCAATTTTCCACAATATGCTACGCCTTTCCGCCACTACCGCTGCTGTACCTTATTCTGTAATTATTCAAAAATTGGCCTGTTCTTACTACTAAGTATCGGCAGTTGTCATCATTCATCACAGTTGTTTTTGACGTGCTGTTTTGTCATGCCCTGCACCTGCTTCCCATTTCAAGCAGTACTCGTCATATCTGCTTCTACTGCGGCTTATTTCGGATTTACGTACTTCTTCTTTCCTTACTTTGGTTTTATTTCTTCTGTTCTTTGATTCAAGTCTGCTCTCATAAGCTTGCTTGCTTCTGACTTACTTACTTCAATTTTACTTACTTCAGTTTGATTACTTCTGTTTGCTCATTCTTGTTTGCTCATTCTTGTTTGCTCATTCTTGTTTGCTCATTCTTGTTTGCTTACTCTTTACTTCCTACTCCTGTTTACTTAATTTCTGTTACTTACTACTTCAACTTTGTATTCTTCAGTTCTTTCACGCAGCTCCGCTTTCTTCAATCTGCTTTCTTCAATCTGCTTTCTTCAGTCTGCTTTCTTCAGTCTGTTTTTTCTTCGGTCTTACTCTCTTCAGACCGTTTTCTTCAGCCTGTTTCCAGTCTGTTTTCTTCAGATTGCTTTCTTCGGTCTTACTCTCTTCAGTCCGTTTTCTTTAGGCTTGCTTACTTTAGTTGCGCGGTTGAATTGAATAAGGCTTCTTCAATTTTCCTGAGACAACGGGATAACATTCAAAAGGGTCGCTGAGTTATGACCCTGACCCTGACCCTGACCCTGACCCTGACTCTGGCTCTGGCTCTGGCTCTGACTTTGGCCCTGAACCCAACTCCATATTGGCGGCTCAATCCAGTTCTCCATGCCCCCTTCCCATCCCAATATAAGGAAAGAAAAAAACAAAAAAAATCGTTCCCTTCATCTTACAGGAACGGTATATTGGTTTTAAATAACGAAGTCAAGAGCGTCCTCGTAAGCATAGTACATGTGAGTGCCGGCGAGAGCCGGGGCATAGACGTGGAGGGAAACGGTTCTAAGGGGACCGTTATTTTTCATTTGATGAATTTGCCCTCGTGGTGCATGAAAATATTCATCAGCCGTAAGAGCCGTCTGCTTCTTAAGCTGCGGGAAGCCGTAAGCATCAAGCCCGTAAATACAATTGGACAGGGTCCCCTCCAGGACAAGCGCACAGCCGATCGACCTGCCGTGGTCGTGTATCCAAGTTTGCGCGCCCGGCGGCAGATGGACTAGTACAATTTCCGCGGCATTGCTGCGGAAGAGACAAGTTCGGCCGTAAGGAAGTCCTTTCGGCTCCGTCACATCATCTTTGAACACTTCGGCTGTCAGTCCCTGCTCTGCGATCCATTGCTGCAAAATGCGCGGGGACGGTTTCCTTATGGAATCGAGCGTTTGCTCGAGTGTTTCGATCCCTTTCATGCTCATTTCTCCTCCGTGATTCAATTTTATTTATGAATTTGATCAATTTTCCTTATACTTATGTATGCTGTCGCGCCCATTGGGGTGATGACTTATTAAGAATGTTTTAAGAATTCAGCTCTGCCTTTGTTAAGATTTTGCAGCTATACTGTATTCAGCAACAAGACGCCTACAAGATATGTCATCATGTGAAGGAGGTCGGCCGGTTATGACGCAGCCCACGATTCTATTGGTGGATGACGAAAAAGAAATTATCGACCTGCTCGAAATTTATTTAAAGAACGAAGGTTTCCATCTGCTTCGTGCAGGCAGCGGGACTGAGGCTCTCCAATTGCTCGAAAAAGAAGATGTCGATCTGATCGTGCTCGACATCATGATGCCGAAGATGGACGGAATCCAAACGTGCATGAAAATCCGCGAGCAAAGAAACATGCCGATCATCATGCTTTCCGCCAAAAGCCAGGACATGGACAAAATTTTGGGACTCAGCACAGGAGCCGATGATTATGTCACGAAACCGTTCAACCCGCTGGAGCTAATCGCCCGCATCAAGTCGCAGCTTCGCCGTTATACGCGGCTGAATGTCTCGCTTCCGAATAAGGAGTTTGAACTGGAAATCGACGATCTCACGATTAATACATCGACGCACGAGGTCAGGCTGGACGGTCGGGAAATTAAATTGACCCCTCGGGAGTTTGCGATTTTGGAGCTGCTTGCCCGTCATCGCGGAAAAGTGTGGAGCATCGAAAAAATTTACGAGGCTGTTTGGAGAGAAGCGTATTTGAATTCGGATAACACGGTAATGGTCCATATCCGCAAAATACGAGAGAAAATCGAGGATAATCCTCGGAAACCAAGGTTCATCAAAACGGTTTGGGGAGTTGGATATAAAGTTGAGTAAGTCATTGAAAGTTAAAAAACCTCGGAAGCCTATGCTTGAGCGCTTTCCCTTCACATGGTTTCCGTTTACGCTGCTGCGGGCATTTATCTACTTCATTATCGATATGTACCATCTGGCTCGCAATCATGTGGAACGAAGCGTTCGTCTTCAACTGGTCTTGACATTTTCCGCTTGCTTTGGGGCCGCTCTTCTGTTCTACGGAATAAGCTCGGCCTTATTCGGACAGATCAATAAAGGAACGGTCATCGATTATACGATGGGCATCGAACGCATTGATAACGAAGCCCGGAACCTGGTTCGAATTCTGGAACCGCCTTCTTATGAAGACGAAATAGAAGCTGAAGAACCGGTTGCTCCCTCGGAAGTGGCCGTTGAAAGGATACCGGAGCCGGGAATCGTTCAACACCATGCGACCGAACCGGGCAGCCCCGGTCATCCGCCCGATACGCAAATGGAAGACGATCCGAACAAGCGGCGGCAGGACGATTACGAAAACCGGCTGCGCTCGTTCACTTCCACCGTCAAACGACTGGCAGCTAATGAGAAGTTTAAAATTGTAGTTACCGATCTTTACGGGAAAGTCGTTTTCCGCAGTGAAAACGCCCCTGAGATGTATGTGGACGTACACAGCGTCATTCGCAATGCGATGGATACCCGAAACGATTTCCGGGATTCGCGTACGGAATTTTCCAGCTTCTATCCGGTTACGTATAACAATCAAAAATCTTACTTGGTCGTGACAGGCATCCCGCAGCCGCATATTAGCTATGTGAAAGGTCAAAGTCCGATTTCGATGCTTAGCGCGTTGGGCGTCTTTATCTTCCTGTTCTACTTTATGACGCAGCGCAAAATGCGTTATTTGGAAGAACTTGCCGGAGGCTTGCGGATCATCTCTACCGGAAATTTAGACCACAGGGTGGTCGAGCGTTCACGCGACGAGCTCGGCTCCTTAGCCCGGGATATGAATCAAATGGTCAGCGAGCTGCAGCTCAAGATGGAGGAAGAGCGCCGGGCCGAACGATTGAAGAACGAGCTTGTCACGAATGTATCCCACGACCTTCGTACGCCTTTAACGCTCATTATGGGGTATTTGCGGCTGCTGCATGACAAGAACTATGAATCGCCGGAGCAAGCGGCAGGTTACGTCTCGATCGCCTACAGCAAAGCGGAAAAGCTGAAGGGGCTGATCGACGATCTGTTCGAGTACACGAAGCTCTCGAATCAAGACGTGCCTCTCCATAAGCGCGGAGTCGTGCTTAATGAAGTGCTGGAACAACTGCTGGAAGAGTATGTGACGCTTAGCGAAGAAGAAAAGTTGACGCTAATCCGAAGCATCCCGCAAGACAAGCTCATCGTTCAAGTCGATGTGGATAAAATCATCCGTGTCTTCGATAATTTATTGAGCAACGCGATCAAATACAGCCCGAAACCGGGCGTCATTTCGGTGGGGCTCGCCCAAGACAAACAACATGCCGTCGTTCGCATCAGCAATAAGGCGGATGCTTTGACACGGGAGGAGCTGGAGCTGTTGTTCGACCGGTTCTATCGCATCGATCCCGCCCGCGGCTCAACCACAGGCGGCTCCGGACTCGGCCTTGCGATCGCCAAAAGCATCGTCGAATCGCATAACGGCCAAATTTGGGCCGAGTCGGACGACGGAGACATACATTTTTATGTTAAACTGAAGCTGGTATCCTAAGGATACCGGCTTTTTACATCATGGAGAGGATGATCGCCATCATGCCCGGGTTTTTACTCGATTTGGACGGAACGTTATATCACGGCAACCGGCCGATTCCTTACGCCGCCGAATTTGTAAATTATTTGAGGGAGCGACGCTATCCGTTTTTATTTCTAACGAATAATTCTTCACGTACGCCGGATGAGGTGGCGGCGCATTTGGAGAAGACCGGAATCTCGGCGAATCCCTCGGAGGTGCTGACCTCTTCGCAGGCGGCGGCTTTATATCTGCGCAGATTGCCGCTGGCTAACAACCGGGTGCTGTGCATCGGGGAGCAGGGCTTGAGACTTGCGCTGACAGATGCCGGTTACGAGCTGGCCGAGCCCCACGATGAGGCGGGCACCGTATCGGCTGTCGTCCAAGGCATTGACCGTGCCTTCGATTACAACAAATTAAGGGCGGCGACCTCTCAGCTGCGCCGCGGCGCCATTTCGGTGTTGACCAATCCCGACCATCTGCTGCCCTGGAACGGCGAGCTAACACCGGGCGCAGGCTCCATTGCCGCATCGATCGAGCGGGCTTCCGGCATCGCCCCCGTCGTGATCGGCAAGCCGTCAAGCATCGTCATGCAAATTGCGGTGGACAAGCTGCGGCTTCCCGCTTCGGATATTTGGACAGTCGGCGATAACTTGGCGACGGACATCAGCGGCGGCGCAGCCATCGGCAGCCGGACGGCGCTCGTTCTGACCGGGCTTGTGACGGCGGTAACGGCCGCGGATGATATGAGCCGCAGCGGTGTAACGCCGGACGTCATATGCAATCATTTAATGGAACTGGCCGAGGCGATCGGGTAAACGATCGCCTCTTTTTTTTGGTTTGACTTTTAGAAAAGTCGCTGTTATTATTTAAACTACTTAATTATTTTGTACTCAACTATTAAGTAATAAAAAATTAAATCAATGAATTAAAAGTGTCCATTTGAAGGAGGTGACATTGCGATGGAAACATCCCGCGAGGCTCAAATCGAACGGTTCCAGCGAGCGTTCTTTACCTTGTTCAAAAAGCTTGGTCCTGAACTTGGTTTACCTGACCATATTACGCTAACCGGACCGCAGACCATGATGCTTTACACGATCAGCCAAATGGGCCCCTGTCCCGCCGGCAAGCTCGCCGGCAAGATGGAGGTTACCCCCAGCGCGATTACTGTCATGATCGACCGGCTCGTCCAGAACGGATTCGTGGAACGGAAGCATGACGAACTGGACCGAAGAATTGTGCTGCTTCAAGCCACGGATAAAGGCAAGGAAGTACTGAAAGAGCTGAACAAGCTGCGAACCGCGGCTATCCACACCTACTTGTCTCATGTAGAGGCGGATGAATTGGAATTATTTTTGACCACATTCGAAAAAATTGTTAAAAAAATCGAAGAATAACGGGCGTTTTCATAATGAAATACTACCTAGAGGAGGAGCCAACTATGGAGGTAAAACTAAATGCGGAGGATACAACGACAAAACACCGCGGCCTGCTGATCTCAGGGCTTATTATCGCGATGCTGTTCGGCGCCTTGGAAGGGACGATCGTCGGCACAGCCATGCCGCGTATCGTCGGGGAGCTCGGCGGACTTAGCCTGATGACTTGGCTGACGACCGCTTATATGCTGACTTCTACGACGATCGTTCCGATCGCAGGGAAGCTCGCCGACTTGTTAGGACGGAAATCGGTGTACGTATCTGGCCTCATCATTTTTATGGTCGGTTCCGCGCTTTGCGGAATGTCGCAGACGATCGAGCAGCTGATCTTCTTCCGTGCGCTGCAAGGGCTGGGCGGCGGGATTATGATGCCGATGGCAATGATTATTATCGGGGACATTTTTACAGGTGAGCAACGGGCCAAATGGCAAGGGGTATTCGGCGCCATCTTCGGTCTTGCTTCCGTTATCGGGCCGCAGGTCGGCGGCTGGATCGTGGACTCGCTGAACTGGCATTGGGTGTTCTACATTAACTTGCCGGTCGGGATTATCGCGACGATTCTGATTTCACTAGGGTTAAAAGGTGTCAAAGCGGAAGGTCCTGTTCGGTTCGACGTTGCGGGTATGGCTACGATGATCATCGGGGTTGTTTCGCTGCTGCTTGCTTTGACGTTCGGAGGAACGGAGTTCGCATGGACATCCTGGCCTATTATCGGCATGTTCGTGCTATCGGCTATCTCTTTAACGGCCTTTGTATGGATTGAATCGAAAACAAGCGAGCCGATCCTGCCTGTACGTTTATTCAAAAATAGGACGTTCACGGTCGTCAACGGCATCGGTTTCTTTATGAGCATCGGGATGTTCGGCGCGATTATGTTCGTTCCGCTGTTCATGCAGGGCATCGTCGGCATTAGCGCTTCCGCTTCGGGAACCGTCATGACGCCTTTGATGGTTACGATGATCATCGCCAGCGTGATCGGCGGTCAAATCGTGTACAAAATCGGTCCGAAGCTGCAAATGAGCATCGGGATGATCATTATGGCCATCGGCTTTCTGCTGTTGACCACCATGAGCATCGATACGAGCAAGCTTGCCGCCAGCGGCATCATGATGGTGATCGGGCTCGGCATGGGACTGGTGATGCCGCTCTTGACGTTAATATTGCAAGAAAGCTTTCCGAAATCCGAGCTGGGCGTCGTGACGAGTTCCAGCCAGTTTTTCCGCCAGATCGGCGGTACGTTCGGGATGACCATTCTGGGCGTAGTAATGAACAATCGTTCGGATACGCTGCTGTCCGAAAACCTGGTGCCCGTGCTGAAACAGCTTCCTCAGCAGGGCGGCGCGATGGTCGAGAAAATTACGGCCTCCATTCATACGAATCCGCAGGCGTTGTACTCGGCGCTGTTAAGTCCGGAGACGCTGAGCCAATTTCCGCAAGAGCTTATTCATACGATTGTTCCGATCGTGAAATCAGCGCTTGTCGATTCGCTGCACGCCGTGTTTTGGTTCGGGCTGATGTTCGTGCTGCTGGGCGCTCTGCTGACGCCGATGCTCGGCAAAATCAAGCTGGTCAAACAGCCGCGCAAAAAACGCGGCAAGGCGGTTTCAAGCGATGTTGCAACCGAGTAACTGACAAAGGATATGAAAAACTCCCGCAATCACTGAATAAACAGTGCTTGCGGGAGTTTTATTTATGCGCGGGCGGCGGCTTTACCTGTTAATCCTCGATCGGCTTGCCGTATTCCTTGAGACGGTCGTTCAACGCGTCTTCGGCCAGACGCTCCAGCCAACGCAGCTCAATCTCCGCATGCTCCAAGCGCCCCTTCATCATATGCAGCACGGCGCGCGGCACTTGATCGATATGGCTGTCGTACAGCTCTCGCAAGGAAGCGGCGAGCTTCCGCTGTTCCTCGAGCTTACCCTGCAGCAAGTCGTGGATCCGCTTCGGGTCACCGTGCTTGGCAAAGGCCAACGCCGCATACATCGGATGATACACAGCTTTGTTCTCGGCGAACTGCTTGTCGAGCAGCTCTTGGAATAGCCGTCTCCCCGATTCCGTAATGCGGTACACGGTGCGGTCCGGCCGGCCCGCGCTATGCTTGATCGTCTCGATGGCCTTCACATAGTCCGCCTTAGCCAGCGTGTCAATCGCGTAATACAGCGAGCCTTCCTGCATTTTGATATAATGCAGCATTCCGCGCTCTTTCATCTTTTGTCGCATTTGATAGGGATGGCTGTCGTTTTCCATCAGCAGCCCCAAGATGACGAGCTTCATGGACATCGATGGTCCACCCGCCTTACAGATGACCGTGCTGTACGGTCGATTCTTCGCCTTCGCCCGCTCCGTCCGGCTTCTGCTGGCCGCGCTGCCCAAGCTCCATCTTGGCTTTGCCCATCAATAAGACGAACATCAGCCCTAACGCTGCGACCAAGATCGAGACCTGGAACACGAACGCAATCGAATCGGCAAGCCCGATAATCAATTTGTCCATGATTTCCTTCGGCACCGCTTGCCGAAACTGTTCACTGAGCAGCACTTGCGGATCGGCAGGCGTCTGTGCGGAAGCGTTGTCCGGCATGAGCTCGACGATCCGGTTCTTCAGCGCATACGACTGGATCGTACCAAGTACGGTCACGCCGACGGCCGAGCCGATCGAACGGAAGAACGACACCAGCGACGTAACGACGCCGCGGTATTGGAAGCTGACGCTTTGCACGGACGAAATCGAAATCACCGGGAACTGTGTTCCGATTCCGAGTCCGAGAACGATCATGTACATCGTCACCAGCCATCTCGGCGTATCGACCGCCACCGTGCCGAGCAGTACGGTGGCGACGAGCAGCAAACCGGCGGAGAACAGCATGATGCTGCGAAACGACGCGTTACCGAGAAAACGTCCGCTGAATGCGCTGCTGGCAACCACACCGAGCATCATCGGGGTTAACACGAGTCCTGCGCTTGTCGCCGAGCCTTGAAACACCCCTTGAACGAACAAAGGAATATACGTTGCAGCCGATATCATCAGCGCCCCGTAGAAAAAGCTGATCCCCATGCTCGCCGTAAACAATCGGGACCGGAACAGCGGAAACGGAATGATCGGCGCGGAAGCGGCACGTTCGATAAAATAGAATCCCACGAATAAAACGGCCGCCGCCACGAACAGGCCGATAATGACCGGCGAATTCCACGCGTAATCCTTGCCCCCGAGCTCGAGGCCGAGCATGAGAGCGATGATCGAAGCTGCGAAGACGAGCGTGCCGAGCCAGTCGACCTTGAGGTTCTTGTTTTTCGGCAATACCGGGTGATAGAACAGGGATATGAGGATCAATGAGACAACTCCGAGCGGCAGATTGATATAGAAAATCCACTGCCAATTGACATAATCGGTGAAATAGGCGCCCGCAAGCGGTCCCAGCACGCTGGAAATACCGAAGACAGCGCCGAACAGCCCCTGCGCCTTCCCGCGCTTCTCCGGAGGGAAAATATCGAAGACGATTGTGAACGTAAGCGGCATCAACGCACCGCCTCCGATCCCTTGAATCGCGCGGTAAATAATGAGCTGCAGCATCGATTCGGACGTGCCGCACAGCGCGGAACCGATCATAAAGACGATCAGCCCGAGCAGGAAAAACAGCTTGCGTCCGTACATATCGCCGAGCTTGCCGAATATCGGCATCGATACGACGTTGGCGATCAAGTACGCCGAGAATACCCAAACGAACTGATCCAATCCCCCAAGCTCGCCCAGGATGGTCGGCATGGCCGTAGATATGATTGTTTGGTCAAGCGCAGCCAGCAGCAGTGCCAGCATCAGGCCTGTCACTGTCCACGGAATGTTCGATTTTTTAGTTGCTTCCATCTCAACAGGTCACCTACTTCTTAAATATTTAACTCTAAAGCAATTATACTCAAATTTGAATATATGGCAACTTTCTTCATCGTTTGCCCTTCCCTCTCAAGTAGCATATAATGAAGTGTGACTCACACGTTCACACCTTGGAGAGGGGGTACAACGTGAACCTCAACCAATTGGAAACGTTAATTACGATTTCGAAAACGATGAGTTTCCGCAAGGCCGGTGAAATCTTAAACTTGACGCAGCCGGCCGTGTCCGCCCAAATCAAGAGTTTGGAGGACGAATTCAAAACGGTACTGATTGACCGGAACCAACCGGTCACGCTAACCGATAGCGGTCGCGTGTTTCTCGAGCATGCCATAATGATCCTGCAGACGGTTGAGGATCTGAAGCAGCGGCTCGAAGATTTGAACCAAACGCCGCAGGGCCATATTCATCTGGGCACGACAACTTCAATCGCGATGCAAATTTTGCCGCGGGTTCTCTCTTATTTTCAAGACCAATTTCCGCTGATCAAAACGACGATCCATTCCATGTCAACTTCGCAAATTATGCAAAGCGTCGAGAACGGAACGATCGATATCGGCATCACGTATTTGTTCGACAAGCATCCGTCCCTTGAAAGCTCGGTGCTTTATTATGACACCTTCGAGCTGACGGTAGCCCCGGATCACCCACTGGCCCGGTACGCCCATGTGCCGATCGAACGCATTCACGATTTGTCGCTCATCATGCTGTCCCCCGAAACGGCCGGCCGCCGATTCGTCGATCAAGTGTTCAAGGAACTGAACATCACGCCTCAGATCGTGATGGAGCTGTCCAGCAGCGAAGAAGTGAAACGGATGGTCGAGCTGAATCTCGGCGCGGCGATTATCTCGAAGCTATCGATTCAAAACGAGCTGCGGCTCGGTACGCTTAAAATGGTGAAAGTGAACGAACTGGAAATCAGTCATCCCGTCGGCGTCGTCTACAAGTCCGGGCGTTATTTAAGCTCGGCATTACATCAGTTTTTGCAGGACTTGAAAGGTATGCAGGAAACTCAATTCATCGGTTCGGAGTGAGACAAAAGATGAAATTCGATTTACATACCCACCACGAGCGCTGCGGCCATGCGACGGGCACGATACGCGATTACATCGAAGCGGGTATCGCCCACGGACTTCAGGTAATCGGCATCAGCGATCACTCTCCTTATTTCGCCAGCGACGAAGATCGGGCGCAGCCCGGCATTGCGATGGCCAAAAGCGAGTTCAAGCGTTACGTTGACGAAGTGTTGAAGCTGAAAGCGGAATATGCCGGGCGCATCGATGTGCTGCTCGGCGTGGAGTCGGACTTCTTCCCGGAGCACGCTGATGTGTACCGCGACGTTTATAAGCTGTACCCGTTCGATTACATCATTGGATCCGTCCATTTGTCGGGCGGGGTGAGCATCTTTAACAAGAAGCGCTGGAACGGCTTGTCCGATCGGCAAAAAGTCGAGCAAAAAGAGCTGTACTATGATCTGATCGAGCAATCGGCCCGCAGCGGGATGTTCCATATTCTCGGGCATATCGACGCGATGCGCGGGTTTTATCCGGCGTTCTCGGACATCAAGACGGAAGCGGTGGACCGGACGCTCAAGACGATCGGCGAATGCGGCATTGCGATCGAAATCAACACATCGGGCAAAACGAAGGCGTGCGGAGGCTGGTACCCGATCGACGCCATTCTCGAGCGGGCCCTGCACTATGGCGTGCAAGTCACCTTCGGTTCGGACGCGCACGTTCCGAGTCGCGTCGGGGACGACTGGAACGAAGTCGCCGCGCGGCTGAAGGAGATCGGCTACCGCGAATGGGTGTACTACAAGGAGCAGCGGCCGCAAGTCGTGCCCTTGTAAGAGAAGCTCCTGATCGGAGCCCTTCCGTGGAAGATACTTTCTGATATCTTAAGCAAACCTGCGCACAACTCAAATAGCGGGACTGTGACGAGCACAGTCCCGCTATTTTTCATGATGCCGCAATGCATACGCGAAATACCGCCCTCTGCTTCCCGCAAGGCGGCACGGCCGGCATGAGCCGGGCTACCCGCGAGCCGAACCGCCGGGCCGGCGGCCAGGCGGCGCAGACGACCGCTTCACGGAGGGCTTGCTTGCCGGAGGGCGGCGAAGCGACGCCGTTTTCACCGATCCCCCGCCCAGCCCGCCGAAGCCGCCAAAGCCGCCGATCAGCTTGAACACCGGGCCGATTTGCTTCATGATGGTGATCACCTTCTGCACCTTGCCCATCGTGGAAATGATGCCGTCCAGCCCGCCTACGCGGTTAAAGAGCGACATGAAGCCGAAACCCGACTCGCCGCCCGCAGCGGCACCCAGACCGCCTGTCGCCGCTCCGCCGGCAAACGGATTAAACAACCCTTGAACTTCTACCGTGTTAAGCTGCGGCTGCGGATTCGCGATCCGCGGCTTACGCACATTCCCTGGACGACCGCCCTTTCCCGTCGCTGCCGATGCGCTTGCCGCCTGCTTCCGGCGGCCTGAACCGGGGGCGGCCTTTGGCTTTTGGCTCCCTGAGCGGGGGGCAGCCTTTGGCTTCTGGCTCATACGATGTTCACCCTTCCTTCTCCTGATTTCTCGGACACTCCGATTCATCTATATACCCTAGCTTATGACCATTCCGTCGCACAGGTTTGTACCTTCACCCAATCCTATAAAATGGGTTATGATTAGATGAAGCCGTTGGATTAGATGGACTCATTCTGCGAGCGGGAGGCCTGACCGATGAGGTTGACGTTGGAAACGAAAATGATGGCGATCCTCTTCCTGGTGACAACCCTGACACTAGGCATTGTCGGATTCACCCATTACCAACTCTCCAAAAATAAGCTGTACCAGCAATTGGAGGAGCAAACGCTCGACACGCTGAGCAATGCCGCCGACAACTTGGACGCCTACCTGAAAGTGCGCACGGCCGAGGCCGAAATCATCAGCCGGACAACGGTGATCCGAAGCGGCACCCTGCCGGAGAAGCTCGCTTATTTGGCTAAAGAGCTGGAGCAAGGGCTGGAGCGCCATTACTTGTCCATCGGCATTGCCGATCTGCAGGGCAACCTGACGCTGTCGGACGGCGAACAGGGCAGCCTTGCCCACACAGCCGCTTTCGCAACCGCGCTGCAAGGAAAATCCGCTGTCTCCGACCCGTATATCGGGCAAATGACGAATACTTCCGTCATCTCTATTCTCGTTCCCGTCTTTAACGAGGAACGGCATGTGACCGGTGTGCTCAGCGTCGCGCTGGACGCCCGGAGCGTGTTCTCGTCGCAGCTGAATTTGGACGATCCGGCCAAACAGCGGCGCATCATCGTCGTCAACATGGAGTCGACCGTGCTCTACAATACGGACTCTTCCAAAAATTTCGTCTTGAATTACCGGCGCGATTTTCCCGCATTTACGGATCAGTACGATATCGTCTCGGAGCAAGACCGGGGCTCGATCCAGACGGTAATCAGCTTCGGTCCGTCCAAGTCTTTCTTTGTGAGAATGCCGCTGACGAACTGGATCGTCCTGCTCTCGGTCGGCTTATCCAACTTCGAAGCACCGCTTCGCTCGCTCTTGTATACAACGCTCCTGATTATCGCGGCGGCCGAGCTGTGTCTTTTCCTCATCATCCGTCTCACCGTCAACCGTTTCATTATCAGGCGGCTGAAGCCGATCCTGAAAGCGACCGAATCGGTAGCGGACGGCAACTTTTACACGAGCCCTCTGGATCATTCATCCAGCGACGAGCTCGGGGAATTGTCGCAGTCGGTCAACGGCATGATTCAAAATTTGCGCAGCTTGTTCGAGCCGTTCGAAGCGTTTATTCGTGAGAACAAATACGCCATGATCGTGACGGACGCCGCATATAAGATCACGTACTTTAACCGGCAAGCCGAACAATTGCTCGGGTACTCGGCCATCGACGTCATTCATAAGAAAACGCCGCACATTTGGCTGGACCCTCAACAGCTGGCAGAGCGGGCGGCCTTGTATGCGCAGGAGCTCCAGGAGCCTATTCCGGCGGACTGTACCGCCTTTTTCATAAAAGCAGCGCGCAAAATGACGATGGATACCGAGTGGTTATGGCTGCATCGGGTTGGAGCGCGCATTCCCGTTAACGTCAACGTCAGCACGATGATCGGTGCGAAAGGCAAGGTGAAAGGCTTCGTCCTCATTGCCCAAGATATTCGAGGATATAAGGAAACGCTCGAGTCGAGAAATCGGCTGCTTAACATTATGGAGAACGCCCACGATTTTATCGCTTCGTTCGATAAGCGCGGGGACATGTTCTACATCAATCAGGCGGGACTGCAATTACTCGGTATTGAGAAGCTGGATGAGGATACGTGCAATATCGGCAACTACTTGGTCGGCGAGATGGCGTTCCGCTTATCGAAAGGCGTGAGGAACGCCGAGGAACGCGGGTTCTGGGAGGAGGAGATCGAATTCCGGACCGCCCGCGGGGAGCGAATCGTGACCTCGCAAACGCTGGTCGCCCACACCTCGACCGACGGTCGGGAAACGTACTATTCGACGATCGTCCGCGACATCCGCGAGCAGAAGCGCATTCAGCGGGCCATACTCGAAGCCAAGGAAGAAGCGGACGAAGCGAACCGCTCCAAGAGCTTGTTCCTCGCGCGCATGAGCCATGAAATCCGCACCCCGCTGAACGGGATCATGGGGCTGTCGCATCTGATGCAGCGCTCGGAATTGTCGGACATTCAAGCCGATTACATGCACAAAATCGTCGCCTCCTCCCAGTCGCTGCTCGGCATCATCAACGACATTCTTGATTTTTCCAAAATCGAAGCGGACAAGCTCGACATCGAGCGCATCTCCTTCTCCCTGGGCGGCATCGTCAAGCGGTTAAACGGCACGCTTAGCGTGCTCATCGGCCATAAGCCGGTAGAGCTCGTAGCCGATATCGGGCACGAGGTGCCTGACGAGCTGGCAGGTGATCCGCTCCGGCTCGAGCAAGTGTTATTGAACCTGCTCAGCAATGCGGTGAAATTTACCTCGCAAGGCCAGATCGAATTCGGCATTAGCCTCCATCGCGCCAACGCCGCGTCCATCTGGCTCGACTTTAGCGTCAAGGATACGGGTGTCGGCATGAACGCAGCGCAGCTGGAGCACCTGTTCGAGCCGTTCGTCCAAGCGGACGGCTCGACGAGCCGCAAGTACGGCGGCACCGGTCTGGGCCTCGTCATCGCCAAAAGCCTGATCGAGCGCATGGGCGGCGAGCTTCGGGTCCGCAGCCTCGAAGGCCAGGGCAGCGAGTTCGGCTTCAGGCTGCCTTTCCCGGTCATCCCCGGGCAAGGGGCGGAAGCCGGGAAGTTCCCGTATCAGGCGCTGGTCGCGAAGGATCATCCGGCGACGTGCCGCTTATGGCAGGGGGCGCTCGCTTCAATCACCGGCGAAGCTTACGGCGTGCTTACATGGAAAGATGCGCTGCGCCGGATCGTCGAAGCCCCGCCGGATATCGCCTTTCTCGACATGGAATCGGCGGATATGTACGGGGAGGAAACGTGGTTCGAGCTGAAACGGGAGGCAGATCGCCAAGGTGTCCTGACGGTGGCGTGTACGACCCTGGCCGGTCGAGACGCCCTGCTTCTTGTCCCCGAACAACTGCGGCCCGATTGGATCATGGTCAAGCCGTTCAGTCGGTACGAGCTCGCCGACGTCCTGTCCGTCGTACGGGACAAGCGGCGGCAGACGGCACCCGAGGCCGCACAGCTCGAGCAAGTGTACGGCGAGACTCAAGCGGGGCACATTCTGCTGGTGGAGGACAACCGTATCAACCAGACGGTCGCCCGGGAAATTCTGGTCTCGCACGGGCTGCAGGTTACGGTAGCGGGCGACGGCTTTGAAGCGCTGCAGCGGTTGGAAGAGGCCCGCTTCGATCTCGTGCTGATGGATCTGCATATGCCAGGGCTCGACGGCATCGAAACGACGAAGCGCATTCGTACAGATGCCGCCTTCGCCCGCCTGCCGATCATCGCCTTGACGGCCGACGCTACGAAGGAACAGCGGGAAGCGTGCTTGAAGGCTGAGATGAATGAGGTGCTGACGAAGCCGGTTCAGCCCGAGAAGCTGATCCGCACCGTGGCGCAATGGCTGCCTTCGGCCCAACCGCTGACGGCGGCGTCCAAGGAAATCACGGACGCAGACTTATCCGATGCCGGCACGGGAGGATGGTCCTTCGAAGGGCCGCTCGACACGAAACGCGCACTCGCCTTTTTGGGAGGACGTGAACAGATGTATATCCAATTATTGGACGCTTTTTTGCTGGAATATGGCAGGATCGGGGACAAGCTATCGCTGACGGACCCTGCGGACCGCCACGATGCGCATCGGATCGTTCACTCGCTGCGCGGAGCCGCGGGCAATTTGGGGGCAAAGGACGTGTTCCTCACTGCGGGAGCACTTGAAGAAGCGCTACAAACAGGGATCGGCGCGCTGCCGGAATTGACCGTTCGTTTAAAAGATCAGCTCGAACAACTGACACAAGCAATTCGAGAGCTGCCTTTTCGACAAAAGGATACATAGACTAACGGCCTTCACCCCTATATAATTTATACGAATATGCCAAAAGTGTTTGGTAAGTGTTAGCGTCTCTAACATTTGATCGTTTAAAGGCGGGTGGCCGATAACGTGTACAAGGTACTTATCATAGAAGATGATAATATTATTGGAGAAATGCTCAGACTGTATTTGACCGAGGAGCGCTTCATCGTATTTCGCGCAGAAACCGGCAAGGACGGCATGATGGCGCTCGGCACCTTTAAACCGGATATCCTTCTTCTGGATTTAATGCTGCCGGACGCGGAAGGAGTCGGCCTATGCGCCACGTTCCGGGATTTGACGACGGCGCCGATTATCGTCGTCTCCATGAAGACGAACGTGACCGACCGCATACAGGCCCTTACGGCCGGCGCCGACGATTATCTCTGCAAGCCCTTCAGCATGCAGGAGCTGAAAGCCCGTATCGATGCGGTTTTGCGCCGCTCCCTGGTCGCGCCGGCATTGCCTGAAGCCGTCGAAACGGATCGCGATCCGGGCGACGAGATTCAACTGGATGCCGACCGGCGAATGCTCATCGTGCGCGGGAACTACGTAGAGATTACCTACTCCGAATACGAAATTATGAAGCTGTTCTGCCACAATCCCGGCAAAGTATTTTCCCGGGAAGAATTAATCAACGCCGCCCGCGGCTACGATTCGTTCGTGAACGACCGGGCGATCGACGTGCATGTGACCAATTTGCGCAGAAAAATCGAGTACCGTCCGAAGGAGCCCGTTCATATTAAAACTGTCTGGGGCGTCGGATATAAGTTTATTCCATAGCCATAGCCCGCTCCCCCGCGGTAACAAGCCGACTTCCGTTTAAGCGGAATGTCGGCTTATTGTCGATAAATTAACAGGCGCTTAACGATTATTCCCAAACTTTCCAAATACATTCACCTTATACTGGAAAAAGTTAAGGTTTACTGGGAGGATAGGATCACCGTGATCGGAGATATCGCTAGGCATGTATGGCACAGTGTGCTTGATGTAGGGTTATTTCTTGTTTGGACAAACCGGTGGAATCAGGCTGCGGCGCGAAGCGCGGCCATACGCCGCTTGATGGCCGCAGGCTTGCTCTGGGGACTTGCCGACCTCTTGTCCTTCGTTATTGCTTTCCCCGGGCAGCAAGCCGGTATCCGGGAATGGAGTCTTTACCTGCTGCTCTCCTTGTCGCTTCATGCCGCCGCCTTATTAGTTGGCGCTTATGCACTCGACTTTCCGTTAACGCGCAGCCGACGGCCCTACTGGAGGCCCTGCCTGACCAAGCACCGCTGTATGATGGAGCAGTTGAACCGGCTCGTGAATAAAGAAATTCCTTTTACCGTCGTTCTTTTCCAGATTCACAACCTGCAGGATATGAAGAAACGGTATGGTCCTGACGTTTGCCAAAGCTTACTCGATACGATGTCGGCCCGTATTCAGGGAAGGCTTCAGGCCGATTGGCGCATGAGCTTATCCGAAGACAATCTGTTTTGGATTTGCGTGGAGGGCGGAACGCGTGAGGAGCTTATCGAATGGAAATTTATAACCAAGTGCGAGCTGGTCAAGCCTTGGATGGTCCGATCCAAACACTTCTACGCCGAGGTTGCGTCCTCTCTCGTCACCTATCGGGGCGACGAGGAAGGGTTGGCAGCGCTGGTGGAACGTGCGCTAGGCTCGTTACGCCTTCCCCACCCGGAGCATTTGGGCGTGACTGTTCAGCCTGACCCGGAAGCGGCTCGGCGCGCCGAATTGACCGAGCACCTGCGCGACGCCTTGAAGCTGGGACAATTCAGCGTACATTACCAGCCGCAATTCGATATTCGCAGCGGCCGGGTGCGCGGCTTCGAAGCGCTGCTGCGCTGGCGCCATCCGGAGCACGGCTTCATCTCGCCCGCCGAATTTATTCCGCTGACCGAGGCGTCCGGCCTGATCGTACCGCTCGGCATGTGGGTGCTGCGCCAAGCGTGTGAGACGGGCACTTCCTTGCTCGGCGTGTTCCCGGATGCCGTCATGTCCGTGAACGTGTCCGCCGTCCAGATTAACGACCCGGACTTTCCCGAATGCGTGAAGGAGATCGCCCGTTCCGCCGGGCTGCCGCCCCACCGTCTCGAGCTGGAAGTGACCGAAACGGCGCTGATAGCTTCGCTTGAATATGCGCAGCGGCAGCTAATGCGATTAAGCCAGGCCGGCATTATACTCGCGCTTGATGATTTCGGGGTCGGTTACTCCTCGTTGAACTACTTGAAAAAGCTGCCCTTCCATGTGGTGAAAATCGACAAGAGCTTCACGAACGATCTCACCACCCCGAAGGAAGCGAAAGTGACCGAAGCGATCATTCAGCTTGTCAAACATCTCGACTACCGTGTCGTGGCCGAAGGAGTGGAAACCTTCGATCAGTTGAACCGGCTGAAAGAGATGGACTGCGACGTCGCTCAAGGCTTCCTGCTGAGCAGGCCGCTTGCGCCGGAGCAGCTGCCGGCATTTATCGCTAAACACCTCGTCCACCCGTAACCGGCCTCCGGGGTTGTGTTCCCCTTTCCAGCCTAAGAGGTCCGGGCCTTCATGTCAGCGGCTTTTCGCCTTCGTGAGACTTGCTTCAGCGCCTCGCTTCCCAAAAACAAAAAGACCCTTACGACGCGCGTAAGGGTCTACAAGTATGAGCTGCGCTTAATGCGCCACCGCGTTATACGTCATGATCCAGATCGAGCCCGCCACGATGGTCAGCAGGATGATCAAACCGAGAATGAGCGCCATGATGTTCCAACGGGCATTCTCTCCTTCCTTCAGATGCATAAAGAACAGCAGCTGAACGGCGAATTGCAGCACCGCCATGACGAGAATCAATAAGATCGTGCCGGTCTGGCTCATCATTTTGTTCATCACGACCACGAGCGGAATGACCGTCAGCACAATCGAAAGCAGAAATCCAATGACGTAGGACTTCAGGGAACCGTGCGAGCCGTTGTGTGAGCCGTGTTGCTCGTGTCCGTGTCCGTGCGAAGAAGCCGCGTTTATACGCTCCATCCTACATCACCCCCATCAAATAAACGACCGTGAACACGAAAATCCAGACGACGTCGAGAAAATGCCAGTACAGGCTGATTACTTCGACCTTGCGTTTGGTGACCGGCGTAATGCCTCTGCGGCGAAGCTGAAGCATGAGGCCGACCATCCAGACGAGCCCGAGCGAGACGTGCATACCGTGCGTCCCGACCAGGGCGTAGAAGCTCGACAGGAACGCGCTGGTGCTGATTGTCGCTCCTTCGTGCACCATATGCACGAATTCCGACACCTCCAGCGTAATGAAGGCAGCGCCCAGCAGCGCGGTTACCCCCAGCCAGCCGATCAGCTGGTTTTTCTTGCCTTGATGCATCGCGAGCACGGCGAGACCGCTCGTGAAGCTGCTCGTAAGCAGGATGAACGTCTCGGCGATGATACCGGGCATGAGGAACAGTTCTTCCGGCGTCGGTCCGCCGTTCGTATTGGCACGAAGAACGACATACGTAGCAAACAAGGTGCCGAATAAGATACAGTCGGTAATGAGGAAAAGCCAAAACCCAAACGTTTTGAGCGACTCTTGGTCGTGATGGCCGTCGTCGTGCGCATGATCGTGCGAGTCATGCCCATGTCCGTTGTGAACTGCCGTGTGCGCCATTAGACTTTCGCCTCCCTTAACGTTCTTTCCGTCCGTTCGATTTCGTCGACCGGGATATAATAATCAGTATCATAGGTGAACGAGCGTACCAGCATGCAAATGGCGACGCCGACCAGCGCTGGAATCGTCAGCCACATCCAATCCCAGACGAAGCCGAATCCGGCAAAAAACCAGAACGCCGACATGATGAACGGAATGCCGGAGTTTTTCGGCATGTGGATCGGTTCGTACTTCGGCTTAACCGTATCCGAAGGGTTGATTCCGTTCGCGCGCTGCTGCTTCGTTTCCCACCAATCGTCAAGCTTGCCCGCCTGAGGCACGACTGCGAAGTTATACACCGGCGCCGGAGAAGGAATCGACCATTCGAGCGTCCGGCCGTCCCACGGGTCTCCAGTCGTATCGCGTCTGTTCTGCTTGATGCTGTAGGCGATCTGCCATACTTGGAAGATGAAGCCGATCCCCATCAGGAACCCGCCGATCGTCGACACCATATTGAGCGGGCCCCAGCCCATGTCGAAGTCGTACGTGTACATCCGACGCGTCATGCCCATCAGACCGAGAATGTACTGCGGCATGAAGCAGACGTAGAAGCCGATGTTCCACAGCCAGAACGCCCATTTGCCGAGATGCTCGTTCAGCTGGAAGCCGAACATCTTCGGCCACCAGTAGTACAGGCCGGCAAAGTAACCGAACGCCACGCCCCCGATCAGCACTTGATGGAAGTGAGCGATCAGGAAATAGCTGTTGTGGAACTGGAAGTCGGCCGGTGCGACCGACAGCAGCACCCCGGTCATCCCCCCGACTACGAAGCATGGGATAAAGGCGATCGTCCATAGCATCGGCGTCGGGAAGGAGAGCCTTCCCCTATACATCGTAAACAGCCAGTTGAATATTTTGACACCGGTCGGTATCGCGATCGCCATCGTCGTTAAGGCGAAGAATGCATTGACGTCAGCGCCCGAACCCATCGTGAAGAAGTGATGCGCCCAGGTAAAGAACGACATCACGCTAATGCTGAACATGGCAAAAACCATGGATTTGTAGCCGAACAGCTTCTTCTTGGAGAACGTCGCCACAATCTCGGAGAAAATCCCGAATGCGGGCAAAACGACGATGTACACTTCCGGGTGACCCCACATCCAGATGAGGTTGATATACATCATCGGGTTACCGCCGCCGTCAAGCGTGAAGAAATGCGCTCCGACGAAACGGTCCAGAAATAACAACGCGAGCGTAACCGTCAAGATCGGGAAGGCGAAAATGATGATGACGCAGCTGGAAAAAACAGACCAGGTGAACATCGGCATTTTCATCAATTTCATGCCTGGCGCGCGCATCTTCAGGATCGTTACGATAAAGTTGATCCCCGTCGCCAAGCTACCGATACCGGAAATTTGAATGCCCCAAATATAAAAATTTTGCCCGACGCCCGGACTAAACTGCAGGCCGGACAGCGGCGGATACGCGAGCCAGCCCGCATCCGGCGAGCCGCCGATAATGAAGGAGACGTTGAACAGCATCGCGCCCCAGAAAAACATCCAGAAGCTCAGCGAGTTCAAGAACGGATAGGCGACATCGCGCGCCCCGATTTGCAGCGGAACGACGATGTTGAACAGCCCGAACATGAGCGGCATGGCCATGAACAAAATCATAATGACGCCGTGCGTCGTGAAAATTTGGTTATAGTGCTCCGCATGCAGAAACTCGGCGTTCGGCACCGCGAGCTGCAGCCGCATCAACAGGGCGTCCACTCCGCCGCGGAACAGCATAAGAATGGCACAAATAATATACATGATGCCGATCCGTTTATGATCGACGCTCGTCAGCCATTCGCGCCACAGCCAGCCCCACTTTTTGAAGTACGTGAGCACGAACACGATAGCGACCATCGTAAGTCCGATACTGACCTGAGCGCCGAGGATGAGCGGATCGCCGGTTACGAAAAACTCGGAAGCAAATTGCTTGATCTTATCCAGCATGAGCGAACCTTCCTCTCGTCTAAATTAATGCCCCGCATGTTCGTGTGTCGTAGACGACTGCGGATTCGGCTTTGTTTCTATGACCGGCTGCGCCTTGGGAGCCTCGTTCTGTGCCGGTGCCCCGTGACCTCCGTGCGCTCCATGACCTTGGCCGTTAACCGCGTATTTCGTTACGATATGCCCGAATAAGCCTTCCGGGAACGAAGCATAATATTGCGGGTTGGATTTGCCTGGCTTGGCCAGCTCTTCATAGCCTTCCATCGATAACACCGGAGACGTGCGTTTCACGCTGCCGACCCACATCTTGAATTCTTCTTCCGACGTCGCTTTCACATCAAAGGTCATATCGGCAAAATGCTCGCCGCTGAAATTAGCGCCCGATCCGTAGTAAGTTCCCGGATGGTCCGCTTGCAGAAACAACGTCATCGCCATGCCTGACATCGTATACATCTGCCCCCCCAGCTGAGGAATCCAGAACGAGTTCATTGGCGCATCCGAGGTTAGCTCGAATTTAATCGGCACATCCTCGGGAATTTGCAAATAGTTCACCGTTGCAATGCCTTGCTCCGGATACATGAACAACCATTTCCAGTCCAGCGATGTCGCTTGAATCGTAATCGGCTTCTTCTCCGATGCGATCGGCTTCGAAGGTTCGAGCTCATACGTATACCGAACCGTTACGACGCCGAGCACGATGATAACCAGAATGGGAATGCCCCACCATACCGCCTCCATAACCGTACTATGCGCCCAGTCTGGCCGATAGGTCGCTTTCGTCCCCGGCTTATCGCGGTACCTCCATACGATATAAGCGGTCAGAGCCAGCACCGGCACCAGAATGATCGCGCACAATATCATTGAAAACCAAATCAAATCTTTCTGACTTTCACCAATCGGCCCTTTTGGGTCCATCACGATGATTTGTTCCGCGCACCCCGACAATAGCAGGACCATGCCTACGATTAAGAACGGGAATGCGAGCCGAACAGCCCTTTTCGGTTTTGCCATGACGATCCTCCTATCCTCGTTCAACCCACGATGAAAACTTTGTGATTTACTTCACTTATCTATAACTATAACTTAACAGATTTCCGCGGTTATTGAATCAGGGTTAACAAATACGTCAAGCAATCGCCTTGATCCTGTAAAATAAATGTCACCGGTTCGACATTGACGGTAACCTGTCTTTATGAGAATGGATACACGCAAAAAGGCCAATCCAGTCTGCTCGACAAGATTGGCCTTGCTTCTGTTTTAGCAAAATATCGTTGGTTTTATTCCGTTCTTGAGGCTGCGCGCGAATGCACCAAGTGGATCGCTGTGCGGATGACGTAAATATGAACGCTGCCGACCATAAAGCCGATGCCGACCATCAGGGAAGGATTCCGATCGCTGAAATGATGCAAGTTAAGCAAACTGAGTACAAAGCCGATACCGAGTAGGACCCAAGCCGCCACCGTCATCATCGTGACTAGACGACCCACATCCCGCCCACTGTGATTTACCTCGTTAGCCGATGCCGTTCTCGTCGTCATGCTAATCACTCCAATCTGAGATGAAAGTGTTTTCTTTTCCTTAGTATACCACATTTTTCGCAATTTGTTCAAAATTTTTTCACGCTTTGGACAAAGAAAGGACAAGGAAAGGACAAATTTGCAGACGCATCCGTATAATTCATTTGCATTTTTGGAAAAATAGTTGGGGTAAAAAGAGAAGCAAGGTTCAGTTTACACCTATGCTTGGAAAAGGGAGCAAAAATCATGACAGACAGCATGTTGTATCACGCCAGAAATCACCGCAGCTTCATGGAGACCTCCAAACTGTTATTTATGCAGCTTCGTCCGAAGCAATGGACGAAGAACATGCTCGTCTTTGCAGCTTTTACTTTTTCCATCGACAAAATGCACCCCGGCGCTGTTATCCATAGTCTTACCGCGTTTATCTTGTTTTCATTCGTATCCGGCTGCGTTTACATTTTGAACGATTATATGGATCGGGAAGCCGATCGCCAGCATCCTGACAAACGCCATCGTCCCATGGCCTCCGGCCGATTGAATCCGCAGCTCGCCGTTGCCTTCGGCTTCGTGCTGTTCGTCTGCTCCATGGCCGCGGCTGTACGGGAACATCCGCTGTTCGCCTTGCTGCTCTTCATTTATTTTGCTCTCAACGTTGCCTACTCGCTTGCCTTGAAGCAAGTCGTGATCATCGACATTATGATTATTGCAGCAGGGTTCGTACTGCGCGCACTGGGCGGGGGTATCGTGATTCAGGTTCATTTTACGCCGTGGTTTTTGCTATGCGTATTTCTGCTCTCGCTTCTGCTTGCGATCGGGAAGCGCCGGCACGAGTTCATGCTGCTGCAAAATGACAAAGGAACTCACCGCAAGGTGCTTGATAAATATTCCGAAACGCTTCTGGATCAGATGACGGGGATCGTAACGACAGCGACCATCATCTCTTACAGCATGTTTACGTTTTTATCGGGACGTACCATTCATTTAATGTGGACGATTCCTTTTGTTATTTACGGTGTGTTCCGGTACCTTTATCTCATCCATGTCCTCGGCAAGGGCGGCAAGCCTGAAGAATTGCTGCTTCAGGACACAGGAATTGTGGCGACGGTCATGACTTATGGTATTTCAGTTGTGTTTATTCTCAAGGCATTCGGTTGATTAATGAAAAGGAGCTCCGTATGCAAGCGTACATGTACTTGCTCTTATCCGTTCCGCTTGGAGCTATAGGACAGGTTTTGATGAAATGGGGCGCTATGCTGACGCCCGCAGAAGTAACCGGATCGGTATGGCACCGGAACATTCAGATGTTTACCAATGCCCCCATCCTGTCCGGGCTTGGATTGTATGCTGTATCGGTGGCGTTCTGGATTTGCGGTTTGCGGAGCATCCCCCTATCCAAGGCGTACCCTATGGTGGCTGGCGGCTATATCATCGTGTTTGTGCTGGCGGCCGTTATTTTTCATGAACCGGTCACGCTGCCCAAAATGGGCGGTCTAGCCTTGATCGCGCTGGGGGTGCTTGTGCTTGCGATATCATAGACGGGAGCCCTCCATGCACCGGGGGGAATGGAGCCTTGATACAGCTCTGCTGCTCATCTCCGTTCTAGGCATCGGTTACACGGCCATCCTGACGGCCCTTCTGTGTAATTTGCCTCCGCATGCAGCGGTATTGACGCCGATTGCGCTAGTTCTCTGGGTCATATTCGGAATAGCCATGCATAGATGGGGGATTTCATTCGCCCGGACTTCGTATGCGCTGGCCATTCTTGGGGTGACTCTATCTCTATTCATGAGCACTTCGATTCTCGATACGTCATATGACGGCCAAGTGTATCATATTCTTGCAATCAGTTCCATCAAGGAAGGCTGGAATCCACTGTACCATTCTGCGTTTCCGCTTTCGATCTGGATTGAGCATTATGCCAAGGCGCCGTGGCTGCTTGCGGCGTTTTTCTATGCTTATTGGCCTTCGATCGAAGTCGGTAAGGCAACGAACGTGATTTGCTGGCTGGCCTCTTTTTTTGCAGCTTTTGGCGCATTGGCCCGCATTTTCAGGAACCGCTCTCTCTTCGTCTTAGGTTTATTGGGCGCCGTTATGGCGGCGAATCCTGTCGTTGTGGCGGAATTGTTTACGTATTATAACGATGGTCTGCTGGGCAGCCTGATGTTGGTTTACATCGCGGCTCTTGCCCATTATGCCAAGACATTCGAGCGAAAATCGCTGATCCTGGCGTCGGTAACGCTGCTGCTTCTGCTGAACATTAAATTTACGGCCATCGTTTATGCGGGATTGATCACTTTTATTTTTGTGGTCTACCTGACGTTTGCGAACAGGTTCAAATCGGTTATCGTCACCTTAACTTTAGGTCTTACCTTCATGGCCGGTGTCATCGGATTCGGCTATAACCCCTATGTCACCAACACGGTTCATAAGGGGCATCCGTTTTATCCGCTGGCCGGGTCCGGCAAAATCGATATTATATCAGCCAACCAGCCGGCCGATTTTGCAGGCAAAGGGACGCTTGAGAAAATGGTGCTTTCCTTGACCCGGAAAACCGGCAATCCGATTCAACCCCTGCAATCGGAGCCCCGCGACTTGTTTACGCTAGATCTGGATGAAATCAAAACCGAATTCAGGCACATGGATCAAGATACAAGAATCGGCGGTTTCGGCCCGTTCATGTTTTGGATCGCGCTGGGCTCCATTGCGCTCGGGTTCCTGCTTCTCGCGTATGATTGGCGTCTGGCGCTTGGGGCGGCTTTAGCGGTCGCCGCTCTGTCAGCGACTGTATTCATCAATCCGGAGAGCTGGTGGGCCCGCTATGTGCCGCAATTTTGGCTGATACCGGTCGTTATCGCTCTATGCGGATATGTTGCCCGGCATAAGGTGCCGAAATGGGCCGCCCTCTTACTGCTAACGTTGATCGGATGTAATGCGCTCGGTTCGAACTACCGGCTGGTGCACATGCAAGTCAAGAACAGTCAGCAGTTGAAAGCCCAGCTGGATGCGCTGCCGGTCCGTCTCCAGATTCATCGCGAAGGCGAGGGCTTTGCTTCTGTTCCCCTTCGTTTGCGGGAACAAGGGATTGCGTTCACTTACGCGCAAAACGAACTTTCCTGCAAACATCCGGACCAAATAAAGTTCTCTATCGTCCGTTATTGCGACTAAAATTCCCATTCGGGCGGCTCGGTACCCCGACTGTACGGAGCCACACACCCTGATATAAGAAAAAAACATGCCTTTGATCATAACGATCAAAGGCATGTTATCTTAAAGGAAAGCGGAAGACGGGATTCGAACCCGCGACCCTCGCCTTGGCAAGGCGATGCTCTACCCCTGAGCCACTTCCGCATGAGATTGGAGGAGTAAAAAGTGAGTAAAAAGTGAGCCATGTAGGACTCGAACCTACGACACCCTGATTAAAAGTCAGGTGCTCTACCAACTGAGCTAATGGCTCGTACTGCACTTTATCAAAAATGGCGGAGCCGACGGGATTCGAACCCGCGGTCTCCTGCGTGACAGGCAGGCATGTTAGGCCTCTACACCACGGCTCCACACGAAGTTATTCGCTCTCGAAGTTCATACCTCGAAAGAAAATTGGTTGCGGGGGCAGGATTTGAACCTGCGGCCTTCGGGTTATGAGCCCGACGAGCTACCGGGCTGCTCCACCCCGCGATAGCAAATGGTGAACGCTGACGGGATCGAACCGCCGACCCTTACCCTGTCAAGGTAATGCTCTCCCAGCTGAGCTAAGCGTTCATAGACTGACCCGTAGGGGATTCGAACCCCTGTTACCTCCGTGAAAGGGAGGTGTCTTAACCCCTTGACCAACGGGCCATAATTATGTATAGATTGTGGAAAGAATGGCTCCCCGAACAGGACTCGAACCTGTGACAACTCGATTAACAGTCGAGTGCTCTACCAACTGAGCTATCGGGGAATGTTATCGAATGGAGTCATGGTGTCA